>CAIQLZ010000084.1 GCA_903872785.1 Candidatus Levyibacteriota bacterium | reverse complement strand
TTTAGTAACCCGAGGTACTGGTCAAATGTGGATACAGAAGTTAAAGTTTTTCGTCCAAAGTAAAATAATTGAGCCTTACGATGTAAAGACAAATCATCAGTTCCCCCACAAGCATCAAATAACCATTTTCCATCCTGTCTTTGAATTGTTTGACAACCTGCATAGAAGCACATCTTCCTTTCAACCTCAGGGGATACCGGTTCAATTTTTACATAAGCATTTATCATTTCTTCCGTAAACCTTGCAGCTTTTTCAATATCAATATGGCCAAAAATTGTAAAAACAGGCATTTGGCCAAAAAAGTTTGGCAACATATAATCTGGATCGGCAAAATGAGAACAGTCCCAATCAATAGCCCTCACCAGAGGAAATTTTTTCCCAAAAAAAACATTTTTAGGATGTCCATCTACCCATAAAAATTTTTGTTTTTCTAGGTAACTATCCTGAAGTTGTTTTCCCCACTGTGGGGATGCGGTTTTGACTTCTTGCCCTCTAATCCAAATCTGTTCAGATGCGCTTTCAACAGTTTGGAAAGGCTTCCAATCGTCAGTAGCTTGTTTAAGTCTTGCTAAAAAATCTCCAAAAGCAGTTCCATGGCGAGGCTCTGCTCGTCCATTTATTAAATAAGAAAAACCCAATTCTGCTTCATTTCCGACATCTGTCATTACTGTTACATTATTTTCAGGATAATATTCAAGAATTTGCGGAACTTCTTTGGGAAAAACAGGAAACAACCTTTTAAGAACTTCTACTTCCGTAGCCATGCGTGTCTCTGTAGAAATTGAGTATGTTGGATAAAATATTTCTCTTCCACGGGCATGTTTTACTATCACAAGTTTATCATCTAATTTTCCCTTAAAAACATCAGAGGTATACCCACCAGTTAATTTTTCAAAATCACTAAGATGTCTGCCTAGAAAATAATTATTTAATTCTTTTTCAATGCTTAAGCCTTGTGCCTGTTCATGTTCAGTCATTATTTTTCCTTTCTGGGCCTACTGATAACTTAGGAATTGCTTGTTTAAACAATTCCAGATTTACTACACCATCTTTATCAAGAGGAAGATAAGAATTTTGTCCTTGTAAAAAACACGGAACTGCGCAGATATGATTCTCTGTTGGAATTACTCTCATATGGATCTTTCTACAATTACCACAGTCTAAATCTGCACAATGATCTTGAAAAAACTTAACTTTGGTTTTTTCCGGATTAGTTTCTGTAGGTTCATAAAGATAAACTTGATTAAGGAAAGGGTAAAATCTTGGATCGAAACCGAATATATTAGCTATTTTATTTATAAATTCAATAAATTTTTGTCTGGTGTCATATGCTTTTCCCATCACACCATTTATTTCGAGAACGTTAACTCCAAGTCCACGCTTTAAACCTTCTTCAATAACCGACATAATTCGCTTTTCATTTCCCGTATAAACCATATCTATTGTTATCTTTTTATTTTTGCCTTTCCATCCTTCTATTAATGGTATTACAACAGAATTTAATAATTTTCTCGATTCAATACCTACTGAGGAATCAGGCTTTGATTTTTCTCCAGGAATAAACGAATCTATTCCAAATGTTATTTTAGTTAATGGAGATTCTATTATCATAGCAAGTTTACGAGGATTCATTAGGGGAATACCATTCGTGTTTACTCCCCACGAAACTTCAGACATGTCTCTTTGCCAATCGTGAGCTATTTTTGAAAATAGTTTTTCTATATGTTGATATATTTCAAAATCTCCTCCTGTAAGCTTCACCGTTTTTATGCCAAAATGTTGTGCTGCTGTCACTAATTGTCCAATCGCATCAACAGACATTTCGTAATTAGCTAAGTTTTCTCTCTTTACCCAAGGAGGAGGTTGTCCCTCATTATGGCAATGTTGACATTGAAGATTACATCTTGGGGTAACAGAAATTCTCAAATTTTTTCTTCCTGGCAAAACAGTAGCTGGATCTTCAATGGAAAAAGATCCTGGAGGTTGATTTTTAAAAATATCGTTAGTAACTATTTCTCGAGACATTTAAGTATTTTTCTTGTTACAATTTTATTAGTAACAAAAGTGCTTACGGAATTCAAATTCCATTTTTTTCCGTTAAGATCTAATATTTCCCCTCCTGCTTCCCTAAGAATAATCCAAGCTGGAACAAGAGCGTGAAAATCAGAATAATTATTTAACATCGCATCCAATCTCCCTGCTGCAACATAACATGCCATGAGGGCAACTGATCCAACTGCTCTCACCGTACAATATTTTCCAGTTTTTGAAAAAAGTGCAATTCCTTCATTAATTTCTTTTATTGTTTTTCTCTTTTGCCAAT
>CAIQLZ010000083.1 GCA_903872785.1 Candidatus Levyibacteriota bacterium | reverse complement strand
CTGAATGATATTGATGTGCTGCCTGGGTGGGAAGTTGATATTGTGATAAAAAGTCCTTATGGATGGGAAGTGGCTGTTGAGTGGGATGGCGCGTATCATAGAAAACCTATTTATGGTGAGAATAAATTAAAGGCGCGGCAGGCTCAAGATAAATTTAAAAACAAACTGCTCTCTTTTACCATCTTTTTTTATAACAACCAAATTAACGTTTTCAATTCTCTCGTAAGTAGTAAATCTTTTTTCGCATTTTAGGCATTCTCTTCTTCTTCTTATGGTATCTACGTCTTCCGAAGCTCTGGTTTCAACCACCTCAGACTCCGTAGACCCGCAATATGGACACTTCATAAAAAGATAAAATCAAGATTTAAAATTAAAATTCAATAATAAATGGCGAGAGAGCGACAGAAGAGAAAGGGTATCCCGACAGTGTACAACGCAGAGCATTGACGGAAGGGATTACTTCTGACAGGACCCCGAGCCAAAATATTTAAATTTAATTTTTAACGTTCAAACACTACAACTAGTGTTAATACCCAATATAGAACGCTAAATCTGTTGTGTCAACTAGAAATTTCTATATCAAAGTATGGCAAGTCTTTTTTTAGCTTCAGTTTATTTTAAGAAAAAAATAAGGCAGATAGTTGGAGAAGAAATGTCTTCAATAAAAGAATTTTATTCTATCTTTTTGATATTATTGATTTAGCCTCTGCTTAAAACCGGCAATTCTTTTTTGCTCATTTTCAAAACTTGCTTTAGAATCTGCGTTCGCTTTGTTAATAAGATTATTCAGCTCCTGCTGATATTTTCCTAAAGCATTTTTTAAATTTCCTGCAATTCCGTTTATGTCTCTTCCCTGTTTTCTTGCCTCATCCATTTTGCTTATTGCTTCTTCAAAATAATTTTCCGCTTTTGAAATTGTTGAAACAGCCAAAACAGTTTTTCCTTTATTAAAAAGGTATATTCCCGCATTCAATCTTTTATCAGCTTGAAGAAGATCAAATTCTGCTTTTTTTAAAGGATCTGAAATTAAAAAGCTAACAGTTCTGTCTCTTATTATTCTTAAAAAATACAAAGGACTATCCGGCAAAAGCCCAGGATAAGGCAATTCGTAATTTATCTTATCTTCAGCCTTAGAACTTGAAGAAGCTGATAAATTTCCCGTTATAGCATATGCTTTTACAAAAAAAGTGTTAAAGCTTAATAAAAAGATTAAAAATAAAAATACTAAAAGATATCTTTTTTTCATTTTATTTTTTTGCAATAACTGTAAGCCAGTCGCTTTGTAACTCATCGAAAGGCTTTCTAAACAGATAGTCCCAATTCCTTCCATCAAAAGAAGATCCGAAAAATTCCACTTTGGTAAAACCATTTTTAAGAAGCTCTTCTTTCAAATCTTCTTTTGTAACATAAGCCATAAGACTATTTCTAATTCCGGATGATTTCCATCTTCCTCTTGATGAAATTAAAATAGCAAAAGATTTTAAAATTGTCTTCTCTTTTTCATCCGGCTCATCATAAAATTCCAAAAAAGCATATTCTTTGTTTAACTCACCTTTTATATTTGCAAAGTTAAAACTTAATAACCTTTTTTGTGTTTTTAATACTTTTTGAAAATTGGTCACTTGAAAGATCGCAATCCCCTTGTCAGTTAATACTCTGACTGTATCCCTAATAGCATCTCTATATTTATGTGGATTATGGGAAATTGTATTTCCCATATAAATAACTGCATCAAAAGAATTTTTTTTGAATTTGGAACAGCATGCGGTTTCCATTTCAGCTTTAATAAATTTTCCGTTATTTCTTACTGTTTCTGGCAGACTTTTTATTTTTTTGTTAGCTTCGTCTATCATGGCTTTACTTCTATCAATGCCTATAACCTCAAATCCTCTTTTTGCCAGATCAATTACATGATCTCCTGTACCGCATCCAACATCAAGAATCTTTTTAACTTTATTTTCCGAAAATACTTTTAATAAATCAGGAATTTCGTGTTTAAGCCTGTTTTCTATGTCAACGGAGGCATAATAGGTTTTTGAAAGCCAATCTGTATAATCCTGATTCTCTGAAAATAAAAGTTTATCCCCAACTAAAGCTCTGAAAATATCTCCCTTTGAAATAATTCCAACTAGACTTCCTTTATCATCTACAACAGGCAATCTGCCTATTTCCTCTACCGACATTAAAGAATGAGCTCTTAAAAGCGGAGTTTGCGGAGTAACAGTAGTAAGTTTTTTGCTCATTATTTGATCTGCTCTCATTTCAAAAATGTGGTTTATTTTTGCCTCCATTCCCTCAAAATCTGAAGAACTAAAAGGATCTTCTATATATTCCTCAATTGATGGGTAGAACTTGGCCAAAATATCCCGTTCCGTGATAAATCCGACAACTTTTTTATTTTTGCAAACTGGAACACCATTCACTCCCCGTCCAAAGATCAAGAGACAAAGCTTTTCAACCTTTGTGTCTCCTGAGACATAATCAACATGTCTTGTCATTGCATCTGCAACCTTCATAATCGCTATAACTTTAACACCAAACTTGCCAAATATCAAGCTTTGTGCTATATTACTATGTCCAATAAATACAGTGTGTGTTTTTTGGCGTCAAAAATATGATCAATAAAGAATTTTATCCTCAACCTCAGGAATTACAAGGTGAATTTAATTTAGGTTTTGGCAGACAAAAAAACTCCGAAGAACTTGTGCGGGAAGAACTTATAGGTAAGGTTAACAATGTCTTACTTTTATATGCTGAAAGAGCTATTTATCCTCTTTACGACAAAGTAAGAAAAGGCGAAGGAAAACAAATACTCTCTTCTACTGAGGAAGGCAGACCAGATGAGGAATTATTAGACATAGACCAAACAGGAGAGAATGTTTTAAAATCAATAATCAGAGAAATTAAATTACCTGCAGTTTTAATTTCAGAAAATTCACCAGAACCTCACATATTCGAAAACGGAGATTCTGAGAAAGTATACGTGTTTACAGATCCATTTGACAATACAAGTCAGTACAAAAGAGGATTAGATACTCCACCCTATACCGTGGTTAGTATTTTTGACAATAAAGGCGAACCTATGGGAGCTGTTGTTGGAGATATAAAAAATAGAAAAGCCTATATGTGCCTGGGGAAAGAAACTTTTATTATTGATATAAAAGACAGAATTAATGAGGAGGAGAAATATATAAAGAAAAAGGTTTCACAGCTTACAAATCAAAAAGCTCTTCTTGAGAGAATTACTGAAATACAAACTAGTATTATAAAAAATGCTGACAGTGAAGACAAAATACGGTTAATTAACTATCAGTTAGACTACAACCGATCTGAAACATTGCTTACTGAACTTGAAGAAGAATTTGCTGAAGCTCGAAAGAAAGAACATAAAAGAGAAAAAATTGTTCGGTCTGAAAGGACAACTTTGAAAGATAGAAATTATACTTTGGCAACCTTCGTGGGAGAGAAAGAATATTCCTCGAAGTTTTTTGAATATTTCGGGAAATTAATAAAAGATATGCATCCAAAAGGATTACTCTATGGTGGTGGAGGAGCATATATTTATGGATTTTTAGCCTCCGGGGCAGTCGATGCTTACGTAATGTTTGACGAACCAGTTTCTGAGATAATTCCAGGATTACCTCTTGCTCTTGCTGCGGGATGCACGGTGGCAAACGTTAATGAAGACGGAATATGCAGGGAATTTAAATTTAATCCCAATGCTCTTAAAGAAAATCATAAACTTTATTCCGAAGGTTCAGTCCAATTACTTATTGCAGCTGCAACTCCAGAAATAAGAGATGAAATAATCGGATATTATTTAGAAGCTAAAAAGGAAATCAAGAAAACATAATTAGAAAACTAATTGCAGAAATTTTAAATATTTAAAAAAGCAAGAATAGGATTATTAAGAAATCTACCTATATCCAATCTTCCCCAGAGCAATTTTTAATGTTTCATCTTGATTATGGGAGTAAGTATTAATAACTAAGTCATAATATTTTTTATCCCAATAATTCCACTCTTGATCTCCTCCCGCATAAAGTCTTATCCATTTCCCCAGATGCTGCTTCTCTCTTTCCAAAACCTCTCTTTTTGCCTCCTCAAGAGAAATTTTGTCCCGGTTGATTAAGCGGTCTATGCGGATTTCTTTTTTATCATTTCCTTCTTCATCCTCACAAATAATGCAAATCTTAAAAATACCGGGAATTTCTTGCGCGTCGAATCCTGCGAGATGACTTTGAATAATGTGATTATCCTCATTAACAAGCATTTTCTTAACTTTTTCCTCATATTCAAGATCGAAATGATCAGGTCTGCCGCTGACCATTGACTGATCAAGCTTTAGCTTTTCATGAATTTTTTCAAACAAATCTCCCCCCTCCAGTAAATCCCAATGTAAAACTTCCGACAATTTCTTTGCAAGAGTTGTTGCTCCTGCCCCAATTCTTCCTGAAATAGTAATATTTTTAATATTTGGCAGTTCAACAGGCTTATTCATAATTAAAATTAATTGTAAATTGAGAACAAATAGGAAGTTAATTTTTACCAACTAAAATTACTTCTTCAACCAGTCTATTTGCATAACCTATTTCATTGTCATACCAAGCAATTATCTTAACCATATTCCCGCCGACTACTTGAATTAGAGATAAGTCAACAATTGCAGAATGAGAATTTCCAATAATGTCACTTGAAACAAGCGGATCTTCGGTCACTTCCAATATGCCATTATATATAGAGTTTTGCGCCTCTCTTTTAAATATCTCCCGGATTTCTTCTTTTGTTGTTGATCTTTTTAACAAAAAAGTGAAATCAGACAAAGACCCAACTGCCACGGGAACCCTGATTGCCAAGCCTTCAAATATTCCTACCAATTCAGGAATTACTTCCCCTGTTGCGATGGTTGCACCGGTTGAAGTAGGAACTATATTTTGACTTGCTGCCCGTGCCCTCCGATAATCTTTGTGCCCCCCATCTTGAAGTCTTTGATCGGATGTGTATCCGTGAATTGTAGTCATCATGGCCTTCTCTACTCCAAAATTGTCAACCATAATTTTGGCAACAGGAGTCACACAATTGGTTGTACAGGAGGCGTTATTTATCAAACTTTCGCCCTTATAATTTTGATTATTAACTGATAAAACATACGTAGCAATTTCCCCTCCTTTTGCAGGCGCCGATAAAACTACTTTTTTGGCTCCGGCTGTTAGGTGAGCTTGTAATTTTTCCTGTGTCAAAAAATGACCGGTTGACTCAATAACAACATCTATATTTAAATCTTTCCAAGGCAGTAAACTTGGCTCTTTTTGCGAAAAAACTAAAATTTCTTTGTCATCTATTATTAAAGAACCGATTTGCCCTTCATATTTGAGATTTGAGTTTTGAGATTTAAGATTATGGTTTATTAATGGGCCATACGTAGTATCATACTGTAATAGATACATCCATCCCTTGATATCTGTTGAAGAACCTGCGTTAATTGCAACCACTTCGATTTCTTGAGAATATTTCTGTAAAATTACCCGGTGCGCTACCCTACCAATTCTTCCGTATCCGTTAATTACAACACGTATCATATAATTTAGTATAAAGGTTTTCAAAAAATCCATCAAGTCGTATAATTTGTTATAATTAAAAAGTGGCAGAAATTAATGATTCTTCACAATTTAGATTTGAGGGGGATATCTTCAAAAAACAAATAGGCAAAACTATTGATACTCCGAAACCCCTTCTCACAGGAGCAGAGCAAATTGAAAATATAGGTGAACCCTTTAGACAAAATATTTCTAATTTCGGATATTATCCAAAATATAGCGAAGTATATTCTATATCCAAGAATGGTCACAGAATTAAGACAACTCTAGGAGATAAGGCAATATTTGTAGAAATACCATTAAAAGAAAATCCAAAGATATCTGTTAAGCGATTACTTCTTCCTGTACGCTCCAGACTAATATTTAATCCTGATCACGTTGAATGGATAACCATCAATTTAGGAAAAAGTATTGAAAGCTCTGCTAGGAAAAGAAAAATGTCCCAAAAAATATTGAATGAAGTAATGCCAGAATTAATTGAACATTCTCCCGAAATATCTAGATTAAAGCTTCTACCCCAGGAAGTTTCTCTCCGGAAAGAAGACTAAGCATTGCTCCGCCGCCAGTTGAAAGAAAACATCTGTTTCTAGACAAACAAGCAAAACTGTCCAAAAGACAGGCTTTTTCCAAAAATCCAACCGTATCTCCTCCTCCAACAATCGTATAAGCACTGCTTTTGACTAATCCTTCGGCTAATTTCCTGCTCCCCTCTTCGCTAACTATTATTCTTGTTTTGTCGTTTGAAGTTTTTCCCAAAGGACCATTCCAGACAATTGTTTTTGCAAGATCAACAATCTGTAAAAAATTTTCTATGCTCTTTTCGGTAATATCTTCTTCCTTTGGTTTTAAATCTGCAATAAGTAATGCCGACTTTCTTCCTTCAATTTTTTCATGTTGTATTTTAAACAATGTTTTTATATCTTCTGCAAGTTTTCCGCCTACCAAAACATAGTCTGCAATACGATGCATTGCCTCAACCAAAGGGAGTTTTGTTTCTAATTTTGCCCCAGCGATAATAACAATAAATGGGCGATCGGGATTTTTCAGAACTTTTGATAAAACTTCTATTTCTTGCTGTAAATGAAATCCGGCAAAATGCGGAAGATATTTCGGTACGCCGGCAATCGATGCATGATTTCTGTGGGAATTTGCAAATGCTTCATTAACATAAATATCTGCCAGACTTGCCAGTTTTTTAGAAAATTCCGGATCATTTTTTTCTTCTTCTTTATAAAATCTTAAATTCTCCAAGAGAAAAATATCCGGTCCAATTTCCCATCCCTCAAATCCACTTAGGTCTCTAACTTTAAACTTACAATTTTCAATTTTCAATTTATCAGCAAACCAACGAGCTGCAGGCCTCAAGCTGAAATCATTTTTGTTCGTTCCTATTTGAGATTTGAGATTTCCCCCTTTGGGAACAGGTGATATTTGAGATTTAGGGCTTGGACGCCCTAGGTGTCCTGCAATAATAATTCTGGCATTCTGTTTTAAAAGATATTCAATCGTCGGAATTGCGGATTGCAACCTCGTATCATCCTCAATTTCCCCATTAACAAGCGCCACATCAAGATCTGCTCTTAAAAAAACCGTTTTGCCGTTTAAATCCGCCTCTTTTAATGAATGCATAAGGTCATTATACAATGAATGAACAATTAATTCGTAAATTCTTGACAAAACATTTCCCCATAAATTCCTCCGTCTATTATTCCTACTCCAAGTCTTCCAAAATCAGCAGACAAAATGTTGACCCTGTGTCCGGGACTATTCATGAGTCCCTGCATAGCCAGATCTGTATTTGGCGACATAGCTAAATTTTCTCCGGCAAAATTATAAATAACACCTTCTTCTTCAATGCGATCAAAAGGAGAAAAACCTTCCGGTGTATAGTGCGAAAAATAACCCCGTTCAAACATATCCCTACAGTGTTTTCTTCCTATATTAGCAAGTTCTTCATCAAAAATTACTTCTTTTAGTCCTCGCGAAGTTCTTTCTTTATTGACCATGTTGAACATAGCTTGTTCGGAAGTAAAATCTGTGGAAACATCTTTAGTTTTAAAATGTAACAAAATGGTTTCATTGCTTTTTGATTCAACAGTTAAAAAATTAATAGTTTCATTAATTGCGCCGCCGAAAATATTGTTTATTTGCTTTTCCCATCTCTGTGCGCTAGACAGTAAAAAATTGCCAATTTTAGAAGATGAAATAGAATGTTTGACTGGAGCTGATGTAGGCAAAGCAACAATTAAAATTAATGCAAAAGAAATCAAGATTGCTCCTGATAAAATTCCCGGAAAAATTCCAAATATTTTATTAAGAGTCTTAAGAATTGGCGGATCAAAAGAAAGAAATCTCCGGATGATTAGTCCAATAATAATTTCTGTAATAAAAGTGGCAATAAAGAATCCAATTGCATTTGAAAAACCCTGAGGCAGAGAAAATTTCTGCATTAAAATTCCGGCGATTAATCCATAAAATCTAAGACCAATTAAAAAGGAAACTATGAAATTGCCCAGATCTAAAATCGCGCTGATAAATCCGCTGGAATAACTTCCATAGGCATAAAAAACGAACACAGCCAATATTAAATAATCAATCCAGTTAAGACTTAACATAATGCTCCCATCATGTTATTATACAAGAATGAAACTTTTAAATATTTCTAATGTAAAATTGGTTAGCTGGCGGAAAAAATTGAAGAAGAAACGTACATGTCTCTTGCTGCTTATTCTTTTTATAATAGGATTTGCTCTCACAACCTATTTTATTATACTTAAAGATCTTCCTTTGCCTACAAAATTAAACAACTCAGGTGCACCACAATCTACTCAAATTTTTGACCGGAATCAAAAGCTGATCTATGCTATTTATGCTGCAAAAAATCAGAATTTTTTGCCTCTTTCTGAAATTCCCAAATATATGCAGGAAGCAACAATTGCCATTGAAGATAAAGATTTTTATAAACACGGAGCAATAGATTTTAGAGGCATTTTTAGATCCCTTATCGCCAATATTACTCACAAAGAACAACTCCAAGGAGGATCAACCATTACCCAGCAACTTGTAAAAAATAGTTTGCTTACCCCTGAAAGAACAATTACCAGAAAAATTAAAGAAGTAATTTTAGCGTTTGCAACAGAAACAATTTATTCAAAAAATAAAATTTTGGAAATGTATTTAAATCAAATCCCTTACGGAGGAACTGTTTACGGGATAGAAGCTGCGTCCCAAACTTTTTTTGGTAAAAAGGCTAAGGATTTAACTCTTGCTCAAGCTGCTTTACTTGCAGGACTTCCGGAATCTCCAACTGCCAATTCTCCGTTTGGCTCTCATCCGGAATTTGCCAAAAAAAGACAAGAACTAATTCTTAATAAAATGTATGAACAAAGCTATATCTCCAAAAAACAAAGGGACAATAGCATAAAAGAACCTTTGAAATTTCAGGCTTTTTCAAACAACATTTTTGCGCCGCATTTTGTGCTATATGTAAAAGATCTTCTAATTAAAAAGTACGGAGAAAAAATGGTTGAAGAAGGAGGTTTATCTGTAACAACAAGCTTAGACTCTAAAATTCAAGAAGAAGCCCAAAACGCTGTAACAGAAAATGTTGATAAACTTATAGGATATCATGCCACCAATGGATCCGCCCTTGTCACAAATCCTGCAACTGGAGAAATTTTAGCCATGGTTGGAAGCAAAGATTATTTTAACGAAAAAATTGATGGGAATGTAAATGTTACACTTGCCCTAAGGCAACCCGGATCTTCCATAAAACCGATTAATTATGCAGTAGGATTGATAAAAGGATATACCGGCGCAACACCTTTCGCAGACGTACCTATTTGTTTTCCTGCTCAAGGCGGCAAACAATATTGTCCGGTTAATTACGACGGAAATTGGCACGGAATACTGCAAATGCGTTATGCTCTGGGCAATTCTATAAATATTCCTGCAGTAAAAATGCTTAAGCTAAACGGAGTTTTATCCATGATCGCAACTGCATCGGCAATGGGCATAACCACCTTCACAGAGCCTGAAAAATATGGTTTATCCTTGACTTTAGGAGGAGGGGAAGTAACTATGCTGGAAATGACTGAAGCCTATGGAGTTTTTGCCAATGGAGGATACAAAATCAATCTTCATCCAATCCTTAAAATCGTTGATAATCATGGCAAAACTCTTGATAGCTACAGCCCTCCTCCCTCACCAATTTTTGGAAAGAAAATTCTACCAGAAGGAGTTTCTTTTATAATTTCCGATATTCTTGCTGACAATAATGCCAGACTTTTAGAGTTTGGTCCTAATTCATCACTATTAATACCAAAACAAACAGTTTCTGCTAAAACAGGAACTACCAATGACTTCAGAGATAACTGGACAATTGGTTATACTCCGGATTTTGTAGTTGCAGCTTGGGTAGGAAACAATGACAATACTCCAATGAATAATATTGCTTCAGGAATTACCGGAGCAGCGCCGATTTGGCACGACATTATGACCTATCTCCTAAAAGATAGGATGCCTCACCCAATTTCTCGTCCTCCAGGTGTAATTCAGAAGAAAATTTGCTCTCTTTCGGGACTTATTCCTCCTCCGGATGGAACACCGAATCGATGTGAAACCAGATTTGAATACTTCATTAAAGGCACCGAGCCAAACCGAATCGACAATTCAACTCAAATAGTTTCTATCGATAAATCCACAAATGATTTAGCCAAGCCCGGACAAACTGACAATGTTGAGCAAAAACCGGAAGTCGTAATAACTGACGCAACAAATCAAATTTATTGTATAACCTGCCCCCATCCCTCTCCCACACCAATTAACCTATAAAATTTGCCTCTTCCAAATCTAAATCTCCTATAGTATAATCACTATCCCTATAGGATACATGAAAATAATAAAACAACTCTTATATTATATCTTACTGTTTTTAATTTTTGTCGGAGACATTACTCTATTTGTTCTCAAAATCCCTTTTATAATTATTATTTGGATTATTCATCAAATTCCTAAATTTTTAATATTGCTTAAAAATAATTTTCCGGAAATAAATCGATTTATTTTTAAAATTCCTTCTAAGGCTATTTCATGGGCAGTGCATCGCGTTTTTTATTTTTCAAAAATACTTAAGTATAACTTCCAAAAAATAAAAAAAGGAATAAGAATATTTAAAATTTTTACTCTTCCTAAAATACTCTCTATTATCAAATTTCCAACTGTGCGTCTTTTTCCCAAATCTTTAAAAATGCCAAAAATTAATCTTCCAAAAAGGAAGAAAAAGGTTAAAACAATTAAAGTTTTCCCTCTTCCTGCAGGAATTAAGATAAAATATTTTTTAATAGGAACAATTTTTTCTCTTATTTTTATTTTTATCCCGCTTGTTTTTATTGTTTTCCTGCAAGAATTACCTAATCCAAGACAATTGACCTCTCAACAGGCTCCGCTAACAACAAAAATTTTTGACAGGAACGG
>CAIQLZ010000082.1 GCA_903872785.1 Candidatus Levyibacteriota bacterium | reverse complement strand
GATGAGGATTTGACTTATTGATTAAGAGATATTATTATAAAAGATAAGGAGATTTTTAATGCCTGTCCATAAAAAACCCGAAGTAAAACCAGTTTCTGAGGGAACTTTAACTGAAAAAGAACTAAAACCCGTATCGGATACGGCTGACGTAAAAGAAAATGTGGCTGTAGATGTTCCGACAGAAGGAAATGAAGTAATTGAGGAAGTGGTTCCCGAATCGGTTAAACCAGAAACATCCGCCGAACCTTTATCGCCAGTAAATCCGCTGACTGATTTTAAGGAAAAAATGAACAAAGAGGAAATGTATTCACCGTTTGCTCCCGAAAAAAAGAATTATATGTGGCCAATATTACTCATTTTTATTATAGCCATAGCTTTATTAGCCGGAGTCTTTCTTTATAGGCAAGGGATATTCAAAGGGGGAAAAGAAAATAAAGTTTCCGTTACTCCATCTCCGACAATTATCCCTTCGCCGACAAAAACAATTGACCTGACTAAATATACAATAGAGGTGCAAAACGGTAGCGAAGTCGCCGGAGAAGCATCAAGGCAAAAAACAAGCTTGGAAAGCGAAGGATTCACGGTTTCTTCAATCGGCAATGCGGACAAATCCGATTATACGGATACAATTATAAAAGCGAAAAAAGAAGTTGATAAGGATTATATAGCCAAGCTTAAAAATTTTCTTGAGAGTGCGTTTACAGTAGGAGACACGCAAGTCCTGTCGGAAGACTCCTCGGTTCCTGTTATTGTAATTATCGGAACTAAAAAGTAAAAAACAACGTGAAAAAATTAGGGATTGGAATTTTTCTTCTGGTTGCATTTTTAGGAATATTTATATTTTCAAAACGAAGCATTGTTCCGCAAGAAAAAGTAAAAGAAAGACCTCTGTTAAAGTATACTTATGAAAACTTAAAAAAGACCAAATTCGAACCGTCTGCGATTGCTTTGGGAGATATTTTGAATGAAGGAGAAAATTACGTTTCGCAAATGTTTTATTACCATCTTAAGGATGTTGTAAATGGAAAAAGTTCTAAGAAAAAAGTAAGCGGGCTTATAAATATTCCGAAAAATAAAGGAGTCTATCCCGTTATTGTAATGATGCGGGGGTTTGTTCCCGTTGAAAATTACGCAACCGGAATCGGTACAAAGAAGGCGGGAGAGGTTTTCGCGCAAAATGGCTTTATAACTCTTGCACCGGATTTTTTAGGTTATGGTCAGTCTGATAATCCTTCGCAAGATTCAATTGAAGAAAGGTTTCAGACTTATACAACAGCTCTAACTCTTTTGTCTTCTTTGGTTAATTTAAATAACGGTCTTGAGGCCAGTTATTCGGGAAAAATAAAGGCAGATCTAAGCAAAGTCAGCATTTGGGGACACAGTAACGGAGGACAGATTGCCATATCTGTTTTAGAAATAACAGGCCAAAATTACCCCACAGTTCTTTGGGCTCCTGTTTCAAAGCCCTTTCCGTATTCGATATTGTATTATACGGACGAATTTGCTGATCACGGAAAGGCATTAAGAAAAGCTGTTGCAAATTTTGAAAAAGACTATGATGTTGAATTGTATTCGCCCAGTAATTTCTACTCAAGGATAAATGCTTCCATTGAGATTCATCAGGGATTAGCGGATGATGCGGTGCCTGTTAAATGGTCGGATAATTTGGTTACGGATTTAACAAAATCGGGTAAAGACGTAACGTATTTTACTTATTCCGGAGCCGATCACAACTTATTGCCCGGTTGGGATAAAGCAATGGAAAGAAGTATTGATTTCTACAAAAAACATTTATAAATCCTCATTAGCTCAAAGTTTTTTTTTGCTACAATAACATTTATGCATGTTGGTTTTCTCATTTTGACTATTCTCGGACTTTCATTTTTTGAAATAGTTACAAGTATTGACAATGCAATTATTAACGCAGAAGTTTTATCCGGAATGCAGAAAAAGGCAAGGAAATGGTTTTTGCTTTGGGGATTTTTATTTGCGGTAATTGTGGTTAGGGGGCTATTGCCGTTAATAATTATTTGGTCTGCAAATCCCGGAATTGGACTGTCGGGAGCGTTTTATGCTACTTTAAGCAGTAATAGGGAGATTACAGAATCAATCAAAAATTCTTCGCCGGTACTTCTGGCAGGCGGAGGAACATTTTTAATATTTCTCTTCTTCAACTGGCTATTTTTAGAGCCCAAAAATTATGGACTTAGAGGTGAACGTTTTTTACATAGGCAAGGACCATGGTTTTTCACTGTAATTTCCCTTGTTTTAGCTTTAATTGTCTTGCTTGCGTTACAGATTCATCCAATGATGGCGTTTGGAGCTATTTTAGGATCAACGGCATTTTTTATTGTTCACGGATTTAGAAAGTTTGCCGAAGATCAGGAAAGAAAACTTATTGGCGGCAACCTGTCGGATTTCAGTAAAATTGCCTATTTAGAAGTTTTGGACGCAACTTTTTCTATAGATGGAATAGTCGGTGCATTCGCTTTTACGTTTGCAGTTCCGTTAATTTTGGTAGGAAACGGACTTGGCGCATTTATTTTAAGAAAGCTGACTGTTGGCAATATTGAGCGAATCAAAAAATATAAATTTCTAAAAAACGGCGCAATGTATTCAGTGTTGTTCTTAGGAATAATTATGATATTAGACAGCTTTGGATATTCTATACCGACATGGCTTTCGCCGGTTGTCACATTCGGAACAGTCGGGTATTTTTTCTTAAAATCCAAGAAAGAACTTAACCTTTAAGGAGGATGTTCTAAGCCATTGACAGAGACAAATATTTAATTATAAGATAAATTTAGGAGGTGAGAGGAATGGCAAAAGCAAAAAAAGATGCAGTTACCCTTACAAGAAATGCATTTATAGGATTAATTCTGTTCGTTGTTGCTTGTACAATTTTGGCAGTTTACGCATGTTTAGGTTACGCGGGAGTTAGATAAAAAACAAAATTGTCATGATTTTGTCAAGTTAACGTCAAGCTTCTAAATCTTTTCTCCGTTATCTTGGATGGGAAATGGCAATTTCACGGGAAACGCTTAATGGTCGCAGCAATGAACAGGAAATCATAAAAGATAATCTTCCGCTGATTGTATTCTTGGAAGATGAGGTAGCAAAAAGAGTTGATTATGCGGGAGGGAAAGGAGCAAGTCTTGCGGAACTTCGGTCAATTCCCGGAATAAAAGTTCCCGAAGCTTTTGTAATTACGACTTCAATAAACGATAAAATTCTTCAACAAAATCCCCGTATTGCAGATAAAATTGAGATGTTAGACAGACATTCTTTGTTGTGGTTGAAAGCAAAGTTGAAAGATGATAGGAAATATAGGGATGGAAAAGACTGGATGGAATTTTGGAGAAATCAGCTTATTAATACAGGTAAAGAAATTGAAGAAGAGATGGGGCAGGTAAAGCTTTTGCCCGAAGAAGAAAATGAAATTAGAGATGCGTATGGCAATTTATGTCAGAGACTTGAAGGGAAGAATATCCGTGTTGCGGTTCGCAGTTCGGGTGCAAATGAAGACGGTAATGAATTTAGTTTTGCCGGTCAGCATAAAACTTTTTTGCATCAGGAAGGGGAAGAAGAAGTTATAAAATCTACCGTAGAATGCCTTGCTTCTCAATTTGGTACCAGAGCAATTGAATATAGAAATGAAGCAAGATTAAAATTAACGCAGCGGTCGTTGGAAGAAGATAAAAATCAAAGTGTTAATAGCGCTTTGGCAGCGGGCAAAAACTTTTCGCATAGCGAAGCAAGGTTGGCAGTCGTAGTTCAGGAAATGGCAGATGGTCAGGCGTCGGGCGTTTGTTTTTCCGTTGATTCCAAGACCGGTGCCAAAATCACCAAGGCTGATTTTAATTATGGCTTAGGTGAGTCAATCGTAAGCGGAAGTGTTACTCCCGATTCTTATGATATAGATTCCAGAACAGGAGCGATAATTGGGCGTAACCTTGGGGAAAAAGCTGTAAAAACGGTTTATGTCAAAGGTGGAACACAGGAAATTGAAACTTCCACAGAAGAAAGAAAGAAATTTGCCGTTTCCGACTGCATAGTAAAAGAAGTGGCCAATTTGGTTGGGATAATAAAAGATCATTATGGCAAAGAAATGGATACGGAATTCGTCATAAAAAACGGAGAAGTTCATTTTACTCAGGCAAGGCCGGAGACAATCACTTCAAAAGAAAATGCACTGGTTATAAAAATGAAGAGAATGATGATTCCGGAAGACGTGGCGGAACAAGCAAAGGTTATTTTGAAAGGCGGAATAACAGGCTGTCCGGGTGTGGCTGCAGGAATTATGGGAGTTGCCGGTAATCCGGAAGAGGCAGGGCAAATTATCAGACAGGCCGGCGATAAAAAAATTATTTTATTTGCCGAGAGAACCGATCCTGACTGGGTTTCCGTAATGAAAAGGGTTGGAGGAATAACGACTCAAGTGGGGGGACCGAACTGCCATGCGGCCATTGTGACAAGGGAGCTTGAGGTACCTTCGATTGTCGGCGTTGGAGATATAAGTGCACTTTTGGAGGAATATAAAGGCAAAGAAGTCACCATAGATGCGGGAGAAAGGAAAATTTATGAAGGAGCACTGCCATTAAATGAGGTGGGTGAAAATATTAATGTAACAGAATTCGTCCAAAATCCTACGGAAACTGCAATAGGGCTCATTATTTCGAATCCCGATATGGCAAGGAAAATGCATGCTTTAGCAGAGTTGGGCGACAATTTTAAAATAAGCTTATTACGCATAGAATTTCTTTTAAGTGAAATAGGTGTGCACGTCAGGGCTTTGGAAGATTTTGATAAAGGACTGCTAAATTCCGATCTTCAACAGAAAGTGGCTGAAAAAACTGCGGGCTATGAAAACGGAAAAGAATATTTCATAACCAAACTTGCTGAAGGAATTGCTAATTTTGCGGCGATTTTTCCCAAGAGCGACATAATCGTTCGGACTACGGATTTTAAAACAAATGAATACGCTAATCTAATTGGAGGCGGGGATTATGAAGCGGAAGAGTCTAATCCCATGATGGGTTGGAGGGGATTAATACGTTCGCTTTGTCCTGAAAATAGGGAAGTATTTAAATGGGAGCTTGAAGCAATAAAACGGGCAAGGGAAGCGGGATATAAAAATATTAAAATAATGTTTCCTGTTGTCAGGGATCCGAAAGAGCTGACAGGCGGTTCGGAACTGGATAAAATTGGCTTCAAAGGAGCTTTTGAAATAATGAAAACAATCGGCATGGAAAGCGGATGGGATAATCTGAAAGTCGGGATAATGGTTGAGGTTCCGACGAATGCGGTAAGGATCAATGACTTTATCGACACGGGCATTAACTTTATTTCTTTCGGAACAAATGACCTCACGCAATTTACTTTGGCAACAGACAGAGATAATGAAAAAATAGGGAAGATTCCGTGGTATGTGGAAACAAATCCTGCGGTAGTTGAGTTGGTTAGGGAAGTAATTAGGGCCTGTAAAAAACGCAAAGTAGAAACGGGAATTTGTGGGCAGGCTCCGTCGAACAGTCCGGCGTTTGTGAAGATGTTAATTGAAGAAGGAATAAATTCTGTTGGCGTAATGCCGGATAAATATAAGGACACTTATAAATTGGTGAGGGCAGAAGAAGAAAAAAGAACGTCAAAAGGTAAGGAGACTAGGGTAACTCTATACGATTCCTCCCTGAAAGCCAAGTAGCAGCAACGGAAAACCCGACGGTTATTAATCGATAATTTTCTCAAAGAATAGTTTTGAAAGTTTCCAAGAGGGATTTATTGAGATTGTTTAACAGTTGGTCTGTGTGTTTATGCGTGTTTTCTAATATCCTGACCATCCCGCTAAAAATCTCCAGACTTGGCCTCATTTTTCTTACGGATTGTAAATATTTTCTATCTTCGTCGTTCATAGTTTATCCATTTTATTTGATGGTCTTGAAAACGGCTTGACATAATCTGGACATTTCCTTGACAATTGCTATTTTTTGGGGAATACTAAATATGGTGAGCAGATTAAAGCTTATTATCTCAGTTAGCCTTTGTTTTTTAATCGGATTTGCGGGAAGCACTGTGACATTGCCTTCAATATCAACTTGGTACGCTCAACTCAATAAGCCGTTTTTTAATCCTCCAAACTCAATATTTGGCCCGGTTTGGACTGTTTTGTATTTCTTAATGGGAATATCTCTATATTTGATTTGGGATAAAGGCTTGAGAAATAAAAATACACCTAAAGCCATCAGGGTATTTCTCGTTCAGCTTGCTTTAAATTTTATCTGGTCGCTTATCTTTTTTGGCTTTCATTTGCCCTTTCTGGCTTTTTTAACAATAGTAATTTTATGGATAATGATTTTTTACATGATCAAGCTTTTTAAAAAAATATCAAAATCAGCTTCCAAGCTTTTAATTCCGTATCTTCTTTGGGTAAGTTTTGCCTTGCTACTTAATTTTTTTATTGTTATTCTTAATTAATTTTTATGAAAGGAGGTGATGCCGTGAAAAAACTTCACGAAAATAAAGTCGCCTTAACCGTCGGATTGTTTTTTAGTGGTTGTCACTTGGTTTGGAGTCTGCTTATTGCTATTGGATTGGCGCAAATCCTTATGGATTTTGTTTTTTGGGCACACATGATCGCTAATCCTTACATAATCACAGGATTTACCTTAACGCAATCATTGACTCTGATTATTGTAACTTTTATAATCGGATATATCGGCGGATTTATTTTTGCAAAAGTTTGGAATACAATGCATAAATAAATCCGGCACCGATTCAGTGAGGGACAAAGTTTAGGGGGTGATAAAAATGATCAATTATGGAAGCTGGGGAGGGTATGGTATGCAGGACTCCGGTTTTGGATTTTTGACAACCGTATTCTGGATTGTTATTCTAGTTGACCTGATTCTTTTGGGGATTTGGCTCTGGAAACAGGTAAGCAAAAAATAGAGTATGACTGGAAACAAGATTTTTTCATACATTAAGGTCTTATCTTTAATTGGAATATTGTTGGCTGTTTATTTGCTGTCAGAGCAGATTTTTCATCCGGCTTTTCAGCCTTGCAACATTAATGACATGGTTAATTGCAAGGCAATTATTTCCGGTAGCGTATCCAGAACCCTTAACTTGCCAACGCCTTTATTCGGATTAATCGGCTACATAGTTATCTTTTTTGCCGCAGTTTTTAAGCACAAAAAAACCGTGCTGGCAACAGCTGCTTTTGGGCTCATATTTTGTCTTTGGATTGCTTATCAGGAATTATTTTTATTGCACGTTATTTGCCCCGCCTGCATTCTGTGTCAATTAATCATGATAGCTGTTTTTAGTCTTGCTTTGATTATCATTAAAATAAAAAAATAAATAGCGTTTTTCTTCCGGGTTCTTCCTGGCAAGGGTTTACAAATATAGATTTAATGGGTATGATTAAATTAATGGCTGCCAGAAAATTTATTATTCCTTTTGAAGAATTAACCATTGATGATGTTCCTGAAGTTGGAGGCAAAAATGCCTCGTTAGGGGAGATGATCGGGTCGCTTCTTAAAAAAGGTATTAATATCCCGACCGGGTATGCAGTTACAGCCACCGCCTATAAATTTTTTCTTTCAGAAACTGATTTGGGTAGCTATATAGAAAAAGAGCTTACTAATCTTAGGGCCGGAGATTTGGATAAGTTGAGCGATGTTTCCAGAAAAATCCGGGAGAAGTTTCTGAGGACGCCCTTTCCTAAAAGATTGGAAGATGAGATTAGAAGTACACACAAGGCTTATGAAAAAAAATATGGCCAAGCTGCCAGTTTTGCAGCCAGATCTTCTGCAACGGCAGAGGATTTGCCTACGGCTTCGTTTGCAGGAGAACATGAAACCTATTTGAATGTTAAAGGCGTTGATGAAATAGTTATGGCAGTGAAAAAGGCAATGGCTTCGCTTTTTACCCCCAGAGCCATTGATTACCGCATCGGAAAAGGATTCAAACATCTGTCTGTTTTTCTCTCTGTCGGAGTGCAGAAAATGGTCCGTTCTGACTTGGCATCATCAGGAGTGATGTTTACCTTAGATACGGAATCCGGTTTTCCCGGAATTGTTGAGATAAGCGGCTCGTGGGGATTGGGAGAAATGGTTGTTCAGGGAAAAGTTACTCCTGATGAATATGTGGTGTTTAAGAAAACATTGGGACAAAATAGGCACAAAGGCTTAACAAAGCTGGTTAAGAAAAAAGAATACGTACCTATTATTGAGAAAAATCTGGGAGCTAAATTGTCCAAAATGGTTTATTCTGCTTTAGGAACAAAAGTCTTGGATACCAGTAGCGAGGAAAGGTCGAAATTCGTTTTGGAAGACAACGAAGTTTTAACTTTAGCAAAATGGGGAGTAGAGATTGAAAAACATTATTCCGAAAGGAGTAAGCGTTGGACGCCGATGGACATGGAATGGGCAAAAGATGGCGTAGACGGCAGATTATATATAGTACAGGCAAGACCTGAAACAGTCCATTCGCAGTATGATTTTTCTAAAGTCACAGAGTATGTAAAAAAAGGCGACGGAAAAAAGATTTTAAGCGGAGCATCTGTTGGGTCAAAAATTGCCACAGGTATGGCAAACATAATTAAAAATCCGAAGGAAATCGACAAATTTATTAAAGGACAAATTTTAGTTACGACAATTACCGATCCCGATTGGGGCCCGATCATGAAAATGGCCTCAGCAATTGTTACGGATAAAGGAGGAAGAACTTCTCATGCGGCAATTGTCGCCAGGGAACTGGGTATTCCTGCAGTTGTCGGAACAGGAAATGCAACGACATTACTTAAGTCAGGAGAGGAAATTACGGTTGATACCACTGGCTCTGAGGGAATAGTTTATAAAGGTAAAATAAAATTTGAGGTTATTCAACACGATATTAATAAAATTCCGAAACCGAAAACTCACGTAATGATTAATATTGCCAGTCCTGAAATAGCTTTTGAAAAATCTTTTCTGCCGAATAGCGGGGTCGGTCTGGCCAGGGAAGAGTTTATTATTGCTTCAAGAATAGGCATTCATCCGATGGCCCTGATTAATTACGATAAGCTTGACGAAAAATTAAAAAAGAAAATAGACGAAAGAACAGTTGGATACAAAGATAAAATTAAGTATTATGTTGATACATTAGCATTTGGAATAGCTCAAATCGCAGCTGCATTTTCTCCGAATCCGGTGATTCTGAGATTCTCTGATTTTAAAACAAATGAATACAGAAATTTATTAGGCGGAGACCTTTATGAACCTCAGGAAGAGAATCCAATGTTAGGCTGGAGAGGCGCTTCGAGATATTATGATCCTGATTTTCTTCCCGCCTTCAAAATGGAAGTGGAGGCGGTTAAAAAGGTTAGGGAGGAGATGGGGTTGACGAATTTAATGGTTATGGTGCCTTTCTGCCGGACTCCCGAAGAAGGAAAAAAAGTTGTCAAAGTTATCGAAGATTTTGGGTTAAAAAAACAAAAAAATTTGAAAATATATGTCATGTGCGAGATTCCTTCGGATATTTTATTAGCGGATAGATTTTTGGATGTTTTTGACGGAATGAGCATCGGATCCAACGATTTAACTCAGCTGACCTTGGGGATTGATAGGGACGGCAGTGATAAAATTAGAAAAATTGCTAATGAAAACGACGAATCAGTTAAGGATTTAATTAAAAACATTATCGGAGTTTGCAGAAAAAGGAATAAATATATCGGTATTTGCGGACAAGCGCCTTCTGATTATCCTGAATTTGCAAGGTTTTTGGTAAAAGCAGGGATTAGCAGTATTTCTTTAAATCCTGATACCTTAATTAAAACAACAGTTGAGATATACAAAGCGGAACATGAATGAAAATTTCGCAAATAAATCTTGAAACAATACCTGATTCACGGGGCGAAGAGACTATTGAGGTAGTGATGGTGTCCGGCGACTTGAAGGTAACTTCCTCAGTTCCCGCAGGCAAAAGCAAAGGAAAACTGGAAGTGTTTTCAGTTGCGTCGGCAATTGCCTTGTCAAAACTTGAAGGAATTAAAAGTGAGATATTAAATTCTGATTTTTCACAAGTTTTCGAATTTGATAATTTTTTAAAAAAAATTGACGGCACCCCGGATAAATTAAATTTAGGAGGAAATCTAATTTTAGTTTTATCAATTTGCTTCACCAAGCTTTTGGCTAAATCTAATAATTTACAAACATATCAATTAGTAGGGGAGATGTTGGAAAAAACGCCGCAAAGATTTCCTTACCTTTATTTCAATCTGATTGGGGGCGGTTTGCATGCTCAAGATAGCCTTCCGCTTCAGGAGTATATTTTGGTTACCAAATTTGCTTCACCAAGCAAAGGATTGGAATACGCCAAATTAATGGTTGAAAAATTAAGAGAGGATATTCTCAATAATTTTGGTGAAATAAGAACGGGCGACGAGGGAACTTTTTCTGTAAAAAGTGCGGATCCGGCTCTCGGACTTGAAATCTTAAACCGCAATTTGGATGATCAAAATGTCAGCCTGGCGCTGGATGCGGCTGCCTCAACCTTTTATAATAACGGAGAATATAAAATCGGAGAAAAGGCTTTTAATACAATGCAATTGCTTGATTTATACCAAGACTTATCTGTTAAATTTCCTTTGCTCTCAATAGAGGACCCTTTCTCTGAAGATGATCAGCAGGGATTTGTTAAGATTTGCCAAACATTTAAGGATAAAGTTTGGATCATCGGAGATGATTTAACTGTAACCAACAAAACCCTAATTCAAAAAGCAATTGCTGAAAAACAAGTTACAGCTGTTATTATAAAGCCTAATCAGATAGGTTCGGTTTCGGAAACTCTTGAGGCTATAAAGCTTGCTCAGGAAAATAGCTTAAAAATAATCGTTTCCCATCGGTCAGGGGAGACTAATGATGATTTTATTGCCGATTTAGCGTTTGGCGCTCAGGCGGATGGTCTTAAAAGCGGCGCTCCAACCCAACCTCAAAGATTAGTAAAATATAATCGGTTAATTGAGATTGAAAGGGAGGTGAGAAAAGATGGGTAAAGCTAGAATGGAATCTTTTAAAGTAAATGGCGAGACCTTGTTAAAAAAAGTTAAAGAATTAATAAAAGAGGGGAATATCCGAAAAATTACGATCACAGACAAAAGCGGGAAAGAACTGGTAACTTTTCCTTTAACCTTTGGAGTTGTCGGAGCAGTTGTCGCGCCGGTATTGGCAGCAATCGGAGCTTTAGCTGCGCTAATCGGTGAATGCACAATTTCCGTAGAAAGGGATTAAAATTGCCACTGGACACGTAAAATCCGTTGTAACCATAGGGACTTGACAACCCCGTTATTTACTTGTATAATCTAACACTTAGCTTAGCTAAGCAATATGACAAGTACGATTAACGATCAATTAGCGGAAATTATTTTTTCTTTTTCACGTGTAATGAAAGAAGAAATGACGTTTGATTCCGAAACTTCTCAGCTAACCGTATTGCAACTTCAGGCTCTTATTCTTATTAAAAAAAAGAAAATTCTGTCAATGAGCGATATTGCCGATCAATTTAAAATCTCTCTTCCTACGGCAACTGTACTTTCGGATAAGTTAGTGAAGACTAAACTCGTTAAAAGAGCCAGGAGCAAAAGCGACAGGCGGATTGTCAACGTACTCCTTACGGAAAAAGGAGAGGTTGTTTTGACAAAAGCAATCAGGCAACGGCATCAAAAAATTAATAAAATGCTCTCGTATCTTTCTCTGAAGGATAAAAGACAGATCCTGCGTATTATGAAAAATCTATCTGGCAAAATTGAAAAAGCATATGAAAAATAAATTATTTAAAAAAAGAAACATTTTTACGTTAGGAAAAATTGCCTTTGTGAGCATGATTGTAATCATCGGTCTTTTTGCTATTTTTAAAGCAAATTCTCCGGTTAAAACCGAAGCCCTGGAAGTAAAATCTATTGCAGAGTATCTCCAGGCAGATGGGGCAGTTACGCCGCAGAATCAGGCAACACTGCATTTTCAGACCGGAGGAAAACTTGTTTATTTTCCTTTCAAAGAAGGAGATTCGGTTTACCAAGGTCAGACTATAGCATCTTTAGATACATTTACTTTGCAAAAACAATTACAGCTTACGGCCAATAGCTATGAAATAGCTAAAAATGCAGCCAATCAGATATTGCAATATCAGCAAGCAGGAGTTTTGGAAGGACAGCAAAGAGTGTCTTTAGATACAACAAGTAAGCAGGGATATTCAGCTATTTCCGAGACAGACGTTATCTACAATAATATAAAAAGAATTGTAGATAATGCGTTTCTCTCCCAGAATTCGGCTCAAATTAATGTAGATCTGGCGAATTATGCGATTACCCTTGCGTCAATTACTTCTCCAATCAATGGGATTATCACCCATATGGATGTGACAACGCCTTATGTAAATGTAACTTCTGCCACATCATTTATCGTTGCTGATCCGGATTCACTTGTTTTTCGGGCAAATGTCTCAGAAAACGATATCGACTTCATTTCGGTTGGCAATTCGGTTACGATCAGGTTAAATAGCGGAAACGGAAAATCAATTTCTGGGACAGTTAGCAAAATTTATCCTGATAAAGTGACTTTAGTAACAGGGCAAAGAATATATCAGGTGGACATTGAAGCTGCCCAGGCAGGAAGTCTTAGTGTAATGGGGCAATCCGGTACCGTTTTAATTCAAAGTAATTCACAAAATAACGTGAAACTTATTCCGACCTGGACCGTTTTAAATCATGATTCTGTTTGGGTTTTTGCAAACGGAAAACCTGTTTTACGGAATGTAAGTGTAGGCAAAACACATGGTGACCTGACAGAAATTCTTAGCGGATTGGAAATAAACGATCGGGTAATTACCAATCCCGAATCCATTGCGGCCGCGAAATATAAAATATTATGAAAAATCTTTTTTCGAAATTAAAAAGTAAACTTAGAATTATCTTAGCAATCATACTTATTGCGGTTATCGTTGGTGGATTTTATTTCTGGCAGATTAAAAAGGGAAGAGTACTTATTGATGATTCACAAATAGGTGCCACTATTATAAATGTAGCGCCGACAACCAGCGGAAGACTTCTTGAAATGGATGCCCAGGAAGGAAAGCGTGTTAAGAAAGGCGATACAATTGCCATTGTCGGAACGGAAACAATCCGCTCAACAACGGATGGATTAGTGGTTATGGTAAATAACCAGGTCGGAGGAAGTTTTACGCCGCAAAATACGGTTGCGCAGCTTATTGATTTATCCCAAATGCGCGTTTCGGGAACAATAGATGAAAATAAGGGGTTGAATAGTTTGCGTGTTGGTCAGGTTGCCTCCTTTACTGTTGATGCATTTCCAGGTCTTACATTTTGGGGATACACTGACGAAATAAGTCCTACTGCCAAGCAGACTCAGCTTTCTTTTTCTATCTCCAGTGAAAGGCCAACGCAACAATTTCAAATTTATGTCCGTTTTGCCTCCGAAAAATATCCAGAGCTTAAAAATGGAATGAGCGCAAAACTTACCATATTTACGGATACGAAATAATATGTATGAAGGAAGAAAAACCGAAGAGAAAAGGATTTCAGAGAAATCAGATATTAATCTTAATAACTTTGATGATCGCCTCCTTTCTGGGGAGGCTTGATGGGACAATTGTTAACCTCGCGTTGCCCAAAATAATCAAGGATTTCAGTATTACCGTTACTCAAGCAAGCTGGATTTCTACCGCATACATCATTGCCAATGCTATTTTCGTGCCGATATTTGGAAAACTTGGGGATTTGATGGGAAGAAAATCACTGTATATTTTCGGTATCATTGGG
>CAIQLZ010000081.1 GCA_903872785.1 Candidatus Levyibacteriota bacterium | reverse complement strand
ACTGTCTTTTGTACTTCCTCTTTTCTCTATAAACCCTTTTTCAGTTAAGGCTTTTAATAGATTGAATGCCTGCTGTCTGGTTATTTTCAATTCTCCTACTAAATCCGCTGTATTTATCTGCCTATATTTTTGGATTATTTTCAATGCATCAGCCTCACGCGGACTGGGACGGACATCAAAAGACAACTGACCCATACCGGTTTCAATACGGCCAAGTGCGCTCTGCAGGGAAAATTTTACTCCGTCGGCAAAGTATTCCAGCCATTTCGTTTGGTTTCCTGTATCGGCAGAGTGCAGATTATCCGAATAGTTGTTCCTGTCAATATCATAGTAATCATCCAAAACAAAGTATTTATTGATTAAATAATGATTTTTTAAAAAAATAAGGGCGGTCGATAATCTAGCTGTTCTGCCATTACCGTCAACAAAAGGGTGGATATAGACAAACTGATGATGGTAAAGCGCGGCTTGAAGGACAGGCAGTTCCTGGCTATTTTCCAGCCATTTTATTAATTCCCGCAATGCCTTCTCAATAGTAGCACTGGTATGGAAAGGGGGATTGTGCTTTATTAAAACTTCCCCATTTGTCTTTCGTTTCCCGACAATGATTTCTTCATTTCTTATTTGACCTTTTGTTTGATCATCTACGCCGGCCATAAGCTGCCCATGAATACTCAGAATCATTTCTACATCTATTTCCTCTTTTACCCGCTTCTCAAGAGTTTTAAGAATTTCGAAATAATTGACGACTTCTTTCTCATCACGGTTTGCCGGAACCCTATCGTTAAGAAGCAGATTGGTAACAGCTGCCTGGGAAAGGGGATTCCCTTCAATGCTATTGGAAGCATATGAAGATTGAATAAGATTATCCCGCTGAAGGTTGAGAAACAGGCTTTGGGGAACTTTCATTCCTTCGAGCCTTCCGTAAAGCCGCTCTATTTCGTTTATACTGTTTAAAAGTTTTGAAGTAATAGAATAGTTCGGCTGAAACATATTCCTATAATAAACCTTTTTAAAGGAATTGTCAAGCTAATTGTCAAGCTAATTGTCAAGTTTGAGGCTAAAATACCGAGTTTCGCCTGACGAGTGCTATTGGAACTTATTTCGCTTCAAAGTAGTTGTATACAGCCTCTGAAACATTAGCTATTCTAATTGCCGCTAATTCAGGATCATCACTTTTGGACAAAACTACAATAATGTAATCATAGTTATTTACGTATACAATGCCCGCGTCATGAGTATATTCATCTAACTCACCTGTTTTATGAGCAACATTAACCTCGTAAGGAAGATATCTGGGTATCTTGTCGTTTAATTTTTGTTCCCTAAGCAAAGAAATCATCTTATTACTGTAATTCGCATCGATAAGACGACCGTTATAAAGTTTTTCAAAATAAAGAGCGATATCATGGGGAGTAGTCATGGGCGGCTTTCCATTTTCACTTATTGATGATTGAGAGAATCCATTATCTATTAAAAATAGAGATATTGTAGACAGACGGATTTTTTCCGTGAGAAGCAATGCTGCATAATTATCTGATATATTAATCATTTTTTCTAATGCATCATGTACAGAAAGTGTAATTTTTCCCTCCTTTAACTCTGCCGATTCCGGAGGAATTTGAAATTTTGTATTTAATACTGCTACGTTTTCGCTCAAAATATCGTTATCGTTAAGTTTTCCGTCTTTAATCTGTTTGTATGTCGCTGCCATAACCCATAATTTATACAAACTCGCTGCCGCATACTGCGTATTTTCTTGTAGTGTATATTGTTCTGCAGTTTTCAAATTTTTTATAACAACTCCATAGCTGCCATACGTTCCCATTAATGCATTTTGTACTGCTTGACCTAATTCCTTATCCTCAATTGGCGTAATTGTTGAAATTACCGTATTTATTGGTGATGGAGATGGGGACACGGGAAATAACTGAGAGACAGAATTGCTTGAGGATAAAACTTTTGGCTGTACAAAACCTGGAGGGTTT
>CAIQLZ010000080.1 GCA_903872785.1 Candidatus Levyibacteriota bacterium | reverse complement strand
CGAATATAGTTTCTATGCTCTTTTTCTTTTAGTTCCTCTGGCTTTTACAAGTAGTACCTCTGAAATTTTTGAACTCAATAAAATGTGGCTTGTCTGGGGACTAACCATAATTATTGCCATGTCTTGGTCAAGCAAAATGATTCTCGAGAGAAAATTTTTTTTCCAAAAAACTCCCTTGGATATTCCAATCGGAATTTTTCTTTTATCCCAAACTATTTCAACTATTTTCTCACTGGATCCGCATATTTCTTTGTGGGGTTATTATTCCCGTTTTAACGGCGGGCTGCTTTCATTTATCTCTTACGTTCTTTTGTACTATGCATTTTTAAGTAATTTCCAAACAAATGCGGTAACCATGGTTAAAAGATCTTTGTTTTTCAGTCTTCTTTGTGGCCTGATCGTTGCCCTGTGGGGCTTACCTTCCCATTTTGGCTATGATCCAACGTGTCTTTTGTTTAGGGGAACTTTTGATGTCTCCTGCTGGACAGCGGATTTCATGCCCAAAATCAGAATTTTCTCAACATTAGGACAACCTGACTGGCTCGCTGCGTATTTGGCAATTTTAATTCCGATAGGAATTGCTTACACAATTAAAAATTCAAAAAAATCGAATTTATTTGGGATTTGGAATTTTGGATTTGGTACTTTTCTTCTTGTTATTTTATTCTACGTTGACCTTTTATTCACCCGTGCACGCTCCGGATTTTTGGGCATTTGGTTCTCTTTGCTTTTTTTCGCTGTCCTGTACTACTGGATGAGCGGAAAACCAAAAATATCTTTTTCTCGGGAAAATTTAAAATCCCCATTTGTCATGTTGTTTTTTGGGTTCTTAATCATCACTTTTATTATTGGCACTCCAATCAATCAATTGCGTATTTTTACACTTGAAGGAATCGGAAGCTATTTTCAAAAAGCTCAAACATCCCAAAACCCGTCAGCCAGCAGAGCCCAGAAAACCACACCTTCTAACTCCCCAACTCCTGTACCGTCACCTAATTCGGGAGGAACAGAATCTGCAAATATAAGAATGAATGTCTGGAGCGGTGCAATCAATGCTTGGAGAGCAAATCCTATTTTCGGCACAGGAGTTGAAACATTTGCCTTTGCATACTATAAATATAAGCCCGTCGGTCAGAATCTAACTTCCGAATGGAATTTTTTATATAACAAAGCCCACAATGAATACCTAAATTATCTTGCTACGACAGGACTTTTCGGACTAGGAAGTTATCTGCTAATGATTGGACTGTTTATTTTCTATGCTTTACGCATTATCATGCTGAATTTATTTCAGTATCCTAACCAAACGGGATCCCAAAACGAGTCCGGGATGACACGTAAAGATAGGCTTTTGTCTTTAGCTCTTTTAGCAAGTTATGTTTCTATATTAATAACTAACTTCTTTGGATTTTCCGTTGTCATAATAAATGTTTATTTATTTATGATTCCGTCTTTCGTATTTATTTTAACAGAGCAAATTAAAACCAAAACAACTCTAATTCAGGTAAATAAAGCAGTCAGAATAGAAACCGGAGCATCAATTTGGCAATGGACTCCAATTTTCCTTATATTTCTTATTTCCTGCTTTTTACTTGTTACCCTATTCAGATTCTGGCAGGCAGATGTAGCTTTTGCTCTTGGATATAATCTTGATCAGGCCCATGAATATCAACAAGCTTATCCGAATCTACACAAGGCCGTACAGCTTAGAGGAAGCGAGCCTGTTTTCAAAGATGAATTGTCCGTAAATGATGCGATTATTGCCGCAGGACTGGTTTCTCAAAAAGCTCAAGATGAAAAAACAAAACAACAAACGCTTAGCCTTGCTTCTTCTTTGACTCAAGAAGCAATTAATACGAGTAATGAAATAATTTCTCAACACTCGAACAATACAGTTTTTTGGAAAACTAGAACCAGACTTTTTTATACTCTTTCCCAAGTTGATTCCCGATATTTACCACGGGCCCTGGATGCAATTGAACAGGCTTCTCTTCTTGCGCCTTCAGATGCAAATATTTTGTATAATCTTGGCGTTTTATACGGGCAAAATAATAATCTTGAAAAAGCAATTCCGACTATGGAAAAAGTGATCTCATTCAAACCCGATTACCTAGATGCCTATTACGCATTGGGACTTTTTTACCATACAGCATCTTTGGATAAATCCGGCAAAGTGGTTAGTGATCAGAATCTGAATAAAAAAGGAATTACTCAAATGCAATATATTTTAGATCATTTGTCCCCAAATAATGCCGGAGCTAAACAATCTATAAAAGATTGGACAAAATAACTGTCTCCTGTGCTATAATTGCAACGTGTTTAAAATAGTAATTGCACCAAATCCCGTTTTATCCAATATCGCAAAACCTGTAACAAAGGTTAATTCTTCTGTAACTAAAATAATCGCGGAAATG
>CAIQLZ010000079.1 GCA_903872785.1 Candidatus Levyibacteriota bacterium | reverse complement strand
TTACTAAAAAAAGAAGGCCAAATTTTCTAAATAAGTCTTAGTCTTAAAATGCGCGATGTAATTTTTTCAATGAGGAAAATGAGGTTAATCAATATATCAAAGTATATCAGCTACACGCAATGGACGATGCTCGAACTTTTTATGCACAAAGTTTCATGCAATACAGTTGAAACAAGCTAGGCTTAACCTGATAAGCGTTGTTAGAACATATTTAATAAATAATTTATATTTTTTAAACCAGTGTTTATTAGGTAAACATATAATTTGCATTTATCAAAAATTTAAATCATACTAAACTACAGACGTTATGGATATAAACAACTCTAGCAAGAAAAAACTTACAATTGAAGAGGTTAGCCTAGGTGATCATGTTTGCTCAATTTATAAAAATAAAGAAGAACAATTTAATCCCCTTAAAGTTTTTATCAAAAAAGGCTTGGATAATCACGAAAAATGCTTTTATATTGTTGATGAAAATTCAAAAGAAGAAGTTATTTCTGAATTGGAAAAACGCGGAATTGAAACTAAAAAATATATTGATTCGGGTCAATTAGTATTGTTGACTAAGCGGGATACATATTTGAAGGAAGGTTCTTTCGAGCCGGATAGGATGATAAATCTTCTCAAGGAAACTGAAAGGAAAGCCCTGAAGGAAGGTTATTCTGGCATAAGAGTCACGGGGGAGATGACTTGGGTACTTGAAGGAGTATCTGGTAGCGAAAAACTAATCGAATATGAAGCAAAATTAAACCATTTTTTTCCAGGCAGTAAGGCCACCGCAATTTGCCAATATAATGAAAATAAATTTAAGAAGGAACTTTTAATAGAAGTTATTCATACTCATCCATTTTTAATAATTTATGGTAATTTGTATGGAAACCGCTATTACTATTCTCCGGCTTCATTCGAAAAAGGCGAGCATACCTTACTACCGACAGACTCATACGTCTTAATAAGGGATGATGTTATTGAAGATAAATAAGTTGGAATATCTTCTTGGGAAAAGGTCATCCCGCTCGTTGTTGTTTCAATAAAGGCTAAAATATTTGGCTGCCTCTAATGGACTCGAACTTAATTTTAAGCTACATGGTCACGGATGATTATAGACTTAGATTTATAAAAAATATTAAAGTCTAAATATATCCAAAATTATAAAAATTTACGAGGCTAGAAAAATGAATCTATATGGTATTCAATATTATGGCTTAGATTGTTAAATTAAGCTAATCAGTTAGGATAGTAACATTTTTTGAACTACTACCATAATAGGACACCATATAAAACTATTTCGTTTAGAATATTAAAACTATTTATATACTCCTTGGCGATGCTCTATTTTAACTATTTGAATTAAACTTTGCTTTGCATCAAAGCTATATATTATACGGCAATCTCCGACTCTGAATTTATAATAATTTTTAAGCTCTCCATGTAATTTAATTCCAGATACCGGGTTTTGAATTATTTTATCAAAAGATGAAATTATTTTTGTTCGTATGCCTGTTGGGAGTTTTGATAGATTTTTGTCAACGCTTTGAGCTAACTGTAGGTTTTTGACTGACATTTGAAACTATCCTTTATTACTATATTTCTTTTTAACTTCTTCTAATGTAAGAAATTTACCCAGTTTTAATTCTTTTTCGGAAAGCTTAATATCTCGTAAGGAGTTTTTAAGACTGAATATTGTTTCTTCCAAGGAATCAAGATAGTCAGGGGAAACTAAAGTAGCTTTAACCCTACCGTTTTTAGTTAAATCTACCCTTGTATACGCATCATTTACCTCGTCTACAAGATTTAGAAGTATTCTTCTTGCTTCTGTTACGGGAATTACTTGTGTCATATTATGAATGTACATTAAAATGAGCATTTTGTCAAGATAGAAAAACTAGTATTTCATAATTATGAAAACATCTCAAGGCAAGAAATGAATCTTGAGTTTTACGACATAAAATATAACCATACGGTCACCGATGGTTATAAACAGAGACTTATAGACTTTTATTGGACAAATAAATATAATGATTTTTAGAAATCTTACGAGGCTAAAAAAATGAGTCTATGTAACACCCAAAGTTGAAGTTTAGATTGTTAAATTAAGCTAATCAATTAGGATAATGGCAACGTTTATACTTTTTGCCGCTACCGCACCAACAAGGATCATTTCTTCCAAGCTTCTTTTTATCAACTGCTGTAGTTGCTGATTTCTTATTGTTAACTGAAGTCTCCGAAATTCCAACGTCTTCTCCCGCTGCCTGTTCTGTTACATTGTGATGCATCTGTGGTGCTTGCTGTACCTGAATTTTGTAAATTCTATGCACGATTTCATCATCTATTGCATTAATTAATTGCTCAAACATTGTATACGCCTCATTTTTGTATTCAACCAATGGATCCCTCTGTCCATAACCCCGGAGACCGATTCCCCCTCTTAAATTTTCTACCGCATCCAAATGATCCATCCAAAGAGTGTCAACAACTGACAGCATTACATATCTCTCAATTTGAGCCATCATTTCTTTTCCTAATTGTTTCTTCCTCTGATCGTAAACATCGTGAGTAATAGTAGTCAGGAAATTTATTTTTTGTTCCAAGGTATTCATCGCTTCTAATTGTTTTACCAATTGTTTCTTTGAAAGATCATCAAAAGGAATTATTGTGGTAAAGTCATCGATTATTTTCTCATCCATTAACTTATCCTCATTTACCTGAATCATTTGTGTATTAACAATAGTTGTTATAGATGCATCAATTTTTTCAAATATTTCTTTTTCTAAAGATTCTTTGCTTTCTAAGACAATTCTTCGTCTTTTATAAATTATTTCTCTTTGCTTATTTAGAACATCATCGTAATCGACTAAATGTTTTCGGATGTCAAAATTAAATCCTTCAACTTTTGTCTGCGCCTGTTCAATTGCTCTGGAAACAATCATATGTTGTAACGGAACATCTTCGGGCATATTAAATCGCGTCATAATTCCCGATATTGTATCTCCCCCAAACAGTCTCATTATTTCATCATCTAAGGCAACAAAAAATCTAGATGATCCAGGATCTCCTTGACGGCCTGATCTTCCCCTCAACTGATTGTCTATTCTTCGGGACTCATGTCTTTCGGTACCAATCACATATAATCCACCAAGCCTTACAACCTCTTCGTGTTCTTTTTGCCATGACTTAAGCTTAACGGACTCTTCCTCTGCATTTGGCGTCTCTCCACCCAAAATAATGTCAACTCCACGACCAGCCATATTTGTCGCAACAGTCACAGATCCTTTTTCTCCGGCCCTAGAAATAATTCTTGCTTCCTGTTCATGATTTTTTGCATTTAGAATTTCATGTTTTATTCCACGACGTTTTAAAAGTTCCGATATTAATTCATTTTTATCTATCGATGTTGTTCCAACCAAAATAGGTTGTTTTGTTTTATGTATTCTTTCTATCTCCGTGGCGACTGCAGATAATTTGGCCCGACCGCTTTTGTAAACTAAATCTTGATTATCTTTTCTTATCATTAATTTATTTGTAGGAACTACAACAACTGAAAGATTATAAATCTTATGAAACTCTTGAGCTTCTGTAACAGCGGTTCCTGTCATTCCTGACAAAACTTCGTACATTCTAAAATAATTTTGCAAAGATACTGTTGCCATTGTTTTTGATTCTCGCTGTATCGGAACATTTTCTTTTGCTTCTATTGCCTGGTGTAGGCCTTCGGAAAGTCTTCTTCCCATCATAAGCCGTCCGGTAAATTCATCAACTAAAATAACTTGATTATCTTTTACAATATAATCTTTTTCTTTTTTAAATAAAGTTCTGGCTTTTAACGCGGCTTCCAAGTGGTAAACAGTATTGAAATCTTTCTCGTAAATATTACTTATTCCAAAAAGTCTTTCAATTTTTCCAATTCCATGATCTGTTAAGTGAGCCGTTCTTAATTTTTCATCAATTTTATAATCTATGTCCGAATTTAATTTATCAACTAAGCTGGCGTATTCGTAATATTTCTGATTTGGTGACTCATCAGGCGCAGAAATTATGTGAGGAGTTCGCGCTTCATCAATAAGAACCGAGTCAACTTCATCAACAACTGCATAATAATATCCTCGTTGTACTGTCTCCTTTAAATCTTGCGACATGTTGTCCCTTAAGTAATCAAAACCAAATTCTGAATTTATTCCATAAGTAACATCTGCTTTATAAGCTTCTTTTCTGGTAATTGGCTTTAAATGAGATAGCCTGGGATCCTGTGCATCTTTGCTGATAAAATTCGGATCAAAAATAAAAGACTGTTCACTGATAATTGAAGAAACTGTCATACCTAAAAGGTTAAATATTGGACCCATCCAGCCGGCATCCCGACGTGCCAGATAGTCGTTAACCGTAACCAGATGAGTGCCCTTACCTGTTAGGCTATGCAAATATAATGCCGGAATTGACGAAAGAGTTTTTCCTTCTCCTGTTTTTTGTTCTGCAATTTTTCCGCCAGCTAAGGTTATCGCTGCCATTAATTGAACATCGTAATGTCGCTGACCTATAGATCTTCTGGATGCTTCTCTGACAATTGCAAATGCTTCCGGAAGTAAAAGATCCAGAGACTCCCCCGAAGAGATTCTTTCTTTAAATTCTTTTGTTTTTTCAGGAAAATCTTTGTCTTTTAATTTTTTAAATTTTTCTTCAAATGAGTTAATTTCTAAAACTATTGGTTTTAATTTATTTATTTCTTTTTCATTCGAATCAAATAATTTTCCGACAAAATTAAACATACTCTTATTTTATCATAATGAAAAGAAAAACCCCTCATCATTTTTTGATGAGGGGTTTACCAACTGATCAATTGGTAATGCTCCAAATAGCTTACCAATTACTTCTTCTTTTTCTTCTTCTTTTTCTTTGCCATGTTAATACTCACCTCCTTTTTTATAAATACTAATTATTATCGTGAATATTTTTTTATTATTTGTCAAGTAAAATGCT
>CAIQLZ010000078.1 GCA_903872785.1 Candidatus Levyibacteriota bacterium | reverse complement strand
GGAGCCTAACCTTCTTTAGGTCATCTGATTTACCGCTTGAGCTACTAGCAACAACAGGGGTATTAGGATTATGTGCCTTCATCTTTCTCTTAATAAGAGTTCTGAGAGAAATACGTGCGGGGTCTCAAAATAAAATGCTCATCTCGGTAATTACGCTATCCCTAATTTCGATTCTTTTGCCTTTGAATTTTCCCTGTCAAACTTTATTCTTTATAATATTGGGGTTGTTTGCAATAAATCAAAGCTTAATCACTAAGGCCAAAGATAGATTTTTTGACATTGAACTTCAAATTGTAGCGCTTAAAAAGGGACTTATCGCTATGGAAATGCCGCAAATAAATAATAACAAGAGCTTGATTCTTCCATTTATTACTAGTGTAGTCATATTGGCGATTATAGGAATAATGGGATATTATGGCATTCCTTATATCTCCTCAGATTTAACTTTCCAAAAATCGCTTATTGCGGAATCACAAAATAATGGATCATTAACCTATCAATTGCAAGCGCAGGCAATTCAAAATTTCCCCTACAGAGACGGTTTTTATCGGGTGTTTTCTCAAACAAATCTTGCTCTGGCCAACGCCCTTGCCTCTCAACAGCCAGCAGGCGCTAAGCCGAATCAAACAGTTCAGCAAAATATAACCACGCTTATCCAGCAATCTATCAATGCTGCCCGGCAAGCTGTAACAGTAGCTCCTCAAACAAATCTCAATTGGCAGAATTTGTCCTCTATATATAGGGAGCTCATCGGATTTGGTCAAAATGCAGAAAGCTTTGCAATTTCAACTGCTCAACAAGGGGTAAGTCTTGATCCTAATAATCCGCAAGGATACATAGCTTTGGGAGGCATTTATTATCAACTGCAGCAATGGGACAATGCCCAAAGTCAATTCTTAACTGCAGTAAATCTTAAGCCGGATTATGCAAATTCACACTACAATTTAGGTCATGTACTTGAGCAAAAGGGAGATTTACAAAATGCGCTTGCACAATATCAAACAGTTAGGAATATAGTTGCCAATGATAAAACCAGCTTAGGAAAAATTGATAAGGAAATCGCTGTTCTTCAAGGGAAAGCGCAAGCAGGAAATGAAAACACTGCCAATTCAGCCAACGCAAACCAAATTCTTAATGTAAATAAACCTGAAACACAACTTCCTCCAACAAATCCGCCGGTGAAGATTCCCGCACCGAATATAGCCACTCCATCCTCTAAATAGTTTCTTCGTATTTTAAAAAGGAATGAGAAAATTAAATAAAGTGCGTTAAACATTTTCGAGCAAGCTATCAGGGGAATCCCCCAGGGAGCAAAGCGAGATTGAGGATGGGACGAAATTACCCAACTAGGGAACGAGAAGATATAGCACAGCTTTACCAATCATCGAGTTTTGTTACTTTTGCGGTCAAAAATAGAATAACTAGAGATACCAAAAGTATCACAAAAGATAAAATATCTGCGTGATACTTTCGATACATTTACCCCGCCACAGTCTCGCCAAAGGCAGACATAGACGGGACAAATTATAATCTTATGCAGATTGTCTTTGTTTTCTAAAACAATCCTTGCAAAGGACTGGTCTATTTCCTTTCGGTTCAAAAGGTACTGTATCACTCTTACCACAGCTTGCACAAGTTATCGGAAAGGATTGTCCTGAGGACATTCCCCCGCGATTTCCATCCATACGGGCTTTCTTTAACGCTCGGCATGCCGGGCATCTAACCGGTGCGTTTTGAAAACCTTTTGATTGATAAAATTCTTGTTCTGAAGCTGTCCAGATAAAGGGCTTACCGCAATCGCGGCAAGTTAAATTTTGATCTTGAAAATTTGCCATTTACTATTCACCCCCTTCCAAAGCCGCGTTAAGCACGGCTAAAGTAATGTGATTTTCCACGAAAAAATAATTAGGAAATGTTTGATGTGGGATTTGTTGTATCATTTAATATCTCTAAACTCCCGCCTGCCATTTTCTAGGAATCTAGAGAAAGGAGGATGGATTAATATAATATAATTATACCTGACTTGTAAACAAAATAGCAATAGGCAAATTGGAATCGCTGTGATAGAATAATTAAATAACCTTGGGCCTGTAGCACAGTTGGTAATGCGCTGCATTCGCATTGCAGAGATCAGCGGTTCGACTCCGCTCAGGTCCACAAATATTGACTATTGTACATTGAGAAATTCAGGGGTACAATAATTTTAATGGCTTATTCCGCAAACCTGATACAAAAAGTTTTAGGGCTAAGAAACCAAGGTAAAACATATGGAGAAATTAGACTTCTTCTAAAACAAAGTATTCCCAAAAGCACTCTTTCTGACTGGTGCAAAAAAGCTACTCTTCCTAAAAACTATACCGATAGAATATCTAAACTGAATTTAAATAATCTGAACAAGGCTCGTCTTATTGCTCATGAAATAAACAAGATTAAGCGTGAAGATCTATTAGAAGAAATACAAAATACTAATCTTCCTATAGCAGCGCTTATTCAAAATCAAAAAATTGCAAAGATTGCCCTTGCCATGCTTTGTCTAGGAGAAGCTTCAAGGACAAGAGGGACATTCAATCTAGGAAGCTCTGATTCAAGAATAATAACTCTTTTTATAGAATTACTTAACAAATGTTTTGCTTTTGATCTGAAAAAAGTTAGGTGTACAGTTCAATGCCGAGCTGACCAAGACACAAAAATGCTAGAAACGTATTGGCAAAATGTAACAAAAGTTCCTAAAAGATTGTTCTACAAGACGAGGATTGATCCTAGAACAAAAGGAAAGCCAACAAAAAATAAAAATTATATGGGCGTTTTGCGCGTTGACTACCTTAACACAAAGGCGCAAATTGATCTGGAAACATTAGCTCAGTTGCTATATAATCAATTTGTTAAAATAGGGCCCGTAGCGTAATGGCTATCGCGCTTTCATGGCATGAAAGAGATTAGGAGTTCAATTCTCCTCGGGTCCACAAAATAACTACAAAACATAGGCATTATTTGTCCTAGAATTATAAGGATGTCGGCAGCCGGTTTAACCTCATCTTTAGGCAAAGTCTCCATTTTCCCATTCAAAACCGAAACAAAAAGCTCTAGGTATCAAACTCCGCAAAAGATACTATTTATATGTCTACGACCCTTATTCAAAATTTTTTACTGCAGATACGAAAGCGGATTAACCAGAGCTCCTCCCTTGCGAAGTTCAAAATGAACGTGAGGACCCGTAGTTCGTCCAGTCATACCGATCCACCCCAAAACTGTTGATCCTGCAGTAACTGTCTGCCCAGCTGAAACATTTACTCCGGACATGTGGGCATAATGGGTTTCGACATCTCCATTTTTAATATAAACATTTGTTCCATAACCATAATCCCATGTACCCACACTAACACTCTCTACTACTCCATTTTGGGCTGCAACAATTGGTGTACCGTAAGCTGTTGCAATATCCAATGCCATGTGATACCAGGAGGCAAATTGGGTAATGATTCCGTGAACCGGCCAGGTAAAACCCAAACCGGATATAGAAACTGGTCCTTGCACGATATATATTTGTCGTTTAAAGGTTGGCTGCTCTTGAGGCTTGACTCCATCCGGTACGATTAATATCTGGCCTTCAACCAGTGAAAATGTTTCCGCATTTGCAAAATCATTAAAAGGAAAATCAACTATTTTTTGCGGATCGGTATCTAATTTCTTGGCAATTGAATAAACAGAATCCCCCTTGGCAACTTTGTAAGCAATTCCCGTAACAGGCAAAATTTTTAGGCTATCTCCAACTACTATGTCATCTCCTGATAAGTCATTTGCCCAACGTATAGTTTCTGTTGATATACCAAATTTTTCAGCAATTGTCGATAAAGTGTCTCCCCTTTCGACAGTATAATCAATAATTTTATCCCGAGGCCTGATAGACTGAACTGTTTGAAAAACATCATTACTTACGACTATTGATTCTTTGGAATTTGGAGAACTAATCTGAAGGTTATTTTGTTGTCCTTCAAAAATAGGATAGGTATCTGCTAAAAATGGCGAAATAATCACTCCTACTCCTAAAACTCCCATTGCCACTATATGCATAAAAGGCCTATTGTAACGACCTCTTTTCATTATAAACAATTTTACAAGATTATTTTTATATGTCTCGAAAATAACCGACATTACAATAATTTTTTTCTTTAAATAGGAGAAGAAAAACTGACAAAATTTAGAGAATTCCGAGAAACCTGTGACAAAAAAACTGAAGGAAAATTTAATCATGACTGAGAAGAAATGGTATCAAAATTGAGTACTAGAGTCAAATATCGCTATGTGGGCTGGAATAAGCTCAGGATAACATTAAGAAGAATTTATCCTTTTCCGAGAGCCTCAAGAAAATCTTCATTGGCATCTGTTTTAGCCAGTCTTTCTACGAATATGCTTGTCCGCTCTTCCGGTCCAAGCATATCAATCATTCGACGCATTGTAGAAACTTTCTTAAGATCTTTTTCCGATAATAATAACTCTTCCTGTCTTGTTCCGGAATGAGCAATGTCAATCGCAGGAAAAATTCTTCGATCAGCTAATTTTCTATCTAAATGCAATTCCAGGTTGCCAGTACCCTTAAATTCTTCATAAATCAGATCATCCATTCTGCTCCCTGTATCAACCAGTGCAGTTCCAATAATCGTTAGGGATCCACCTTCTTGGCAATTTCTAGCTGCTCCGAAAAATCTTTTTGCCGGCCAGAGAGCAGCAGGATCAAAACCTCCAGACAAAGTGCGGCCGGACGGTGCAACAGATAGATTATATGCGCGAGCCAAACGGGTAATTGAGTCAAGAAGAATAATTACATCCACTCCCATCTCCACCAATCTTTTCGCGCGTTCCAGGGTTATTTCCGCAACTCTGGTTTGATTATCCGGCGGTTCGTCAAAATGTGAAGCAACCACATCTCCTTTTACTGATTGGGAAATGTCAGTTACTTCCTCAGGCCGCTCCCCTATTAAAGCTGCCATTAAATGAGCTTTGGGATAATTTTGAGCGATTCCGGCTGCAATTTCCTTGAGAATTGTAGTCTTCCCAGCTTTGGGCGGAGAAACAATCATTCCTCTTTGCCCAAATCCAATCGGCGAAACTAGGTCAATCATGCGAGTTGATAAAGGAAGCTTTGCAGTTGAGAGAATAATTTGTTTTTTGGGATAAATAGGAGTTAAGTCATCAAAATAGGGCCGTTTTAAAGAATCATCTGCCGGAATATCATTAACCATTTCTACTTTTAACAATCCAAAATAGCGTTCTGTGTCTTTTGGAGGACGCCCAACACCTTTAATTAGATCTCCAGGACGAAGCATAAATCTCCTTATCTGGGATTGAGAAATGTAAACATCACGTGATGATGGTATGAATTTTGGCCTCAAAAACCCATGCCCTTCGGGCTGAATATCTAAAATTCCCGAAACATCTACAGTAACTGCAGGTTCTGGCCGATAGGCAAAATTATTTGCAGATTGAGGTTGAAATGGCGAAGGCGCAGGCGCCACAGGAACAGAATTTACAATGGAAGCTGAAACAGAAGGCTTGTTTTCCATAGCTTTAACGGAGACGGGAGAACCGATTATTTCATCTATTGATTGTTCTTTTGCCGATTTTAAACCGGCTTTTGTCGAAATTTTTGTTATTGCGGTATCGCCAGAAACATCTTTCTGTAACGCATTTTTTTTGTACGGCATATAGATTATTTTTAAAGTAAGAATTTATTCAATCAACAACATGTTGTGGAACTTTTCTCCGAAGGCGACTAAATCCACTCGTATTACATCATATATTATTTTAATTGTCAAGGAGTAAATTACAAAATAGTTTACGACGAAAACTTCCTCGAAAAGAAAAATCATCTAAAATCAGAGGTTAAAATACCTGTTGACAACATCCTATAATATGTGATATACTGCCAACTCACAATCAAACAGGATATGAAATTATTTTTAAAGTCATTACTAATTTTATCGGTTATCGCTTTTGCTTTTCCGCTTAAGTCTTATGCGGATACATCATGTCAACCAATTTACGGAGGCGGACAAAGCTGCACTACTTCCAATAATATAGTCATAGATAAAACTGTACTTAATCCTCAAACAAATCAATTCGTTAACAACTTAAGCATTAACGATCCCAAGTATCAACCGGGATTTATAGCAACATTTCAGATAGCTATAACAAATACCGGAAATAATAATATTTCAAGAATAGACGTTAAAGACATCTTTCCTCAATATGTAATTTTTGGCGCGGGAGCTGGAACATTTGATATTAATACCAATACTCTTTCTTTTAGCCTCACTGATCTTGCGCCAAATGAAACACGCAAGTACAGTATTGTCGGTAGAGTTTTTAACGCGGAAAATATACCGGGTACTGTAGGATCTGTAGTTTGCGTTGTAAATCAGGCAATCGCAATGATCAATAATAACAATGTCAGTCAGGACAACTCTCAATTTTGTATTGAAAAAACTGCAGTTGCCTCAGTAGTTACTACAAAAGGAGGATTTCCTGTCCTTTCTTCTGTGCCAACTACTTCTACTCCAAGTACCGGACCTGAAGCTTTAGTTCTTTTCGGACTCATCCCAACCGGGATCACAGGATTGATGTTGAGAAAATATGCAAACAAAAAGGAAGTTGTACGTTAATTAAAGCTTGACATAGCTTGACAAGTGTGATATAATGCGCAACTATAAGTTACTTTGTAACTTTAATTTTTAACAAAATAAAATATGGCAGGAAAAGAAGCACAACCAAATAACAAACCTAATCCTATAAAAGAAGCTGCGGTAAACGCTTTCAAGAGTGTTCCGGATTGGGAAGAAAGAGTTAGGATAACTGCGAAAGGTATTTCAGAAACTCCCAAAAGTGGAACTCAAGAAGAAAATTACTTCAAAGCTTTAGATATTGAAACAGAAAAATATCTATTGGAACAAGCAGATGGAAGCAAAACAAGAGTTACCATAGCTGGATCAGCAAAAACCAATGAACAGCCTATTGAACCCGCTAAACCTGTTAAAGCTGAAAAAGATAAGAAAAATAACGGCTTGTTAATCACTGGCGGTATTTTAGGGGCTGGCATTATGATCGGAGGAGCTATCTTGGGAACAGCAAATTGTGAAGCAAACAAAAATAAACCATATGCAGTTAACAGACCAACAACTTCAAGTTCCGCACAGGGACCAGTACAACCAGAGTATTCAATTACTGAAAAAAGTCCGTCCGGTCCAACGCCCATTTCTATAAATGAAGTAGAGGGTGCAAACGTATCAGGCTTTACTGTTATTCAGGGAGATATAATTGTTAACGGAATAAGATTATATGATAGTGAGCAAAATACATCCTTAACAACCTTAGTAATTGGCGAAGGAGACATAGTTGCGCCTTACAAAGCAAGCGGAAATACAAACTACAGAAGTGAAGAAGATGCCAGATCTGCGCTTGTTGCCGGCGGAAATGCAAAGCGCCTCGAGGGATATAGGCCGTATCTTGCAATAATAAATGGCACTAATTATGACATTCAGCCTTTTGATCAATGCGCTGAAGCCTGGCAAAGATCAACTCCAGAGCAAAGAAATTATTCTTCAGCTCCCGAAGAAAAATCATTTTATCCGACTCATCCCACTACGCCGGAACATCGATATGTCAACGAACAAGAAGGTTATTTTACTTCAAGACAATTAGGAGCTTGGGATGAATGCGAAGTGGGTCCCCACACAATTATAGTTGGAGATGTCAATGCTGTTGATCAAAATGGAAACATGAAAGTCAGTCACGACAGCGATGACTCAACAGGACAAATTATTGATAACGAAGAAGCTGGCATAACAATCAGGG
>CAIQLZ010000077.1 GCA_903872785.1 Candidatus Levyibacteriota bacterium | reverse complement strand
GGTAATTACAGTCAACAATCTGACAAAGGGCGGCCTTCTAAGGAAATCGTAGATAGGACATCTTATTTCTTTCCCTTCGCTAACGCTTTGGGATGTCGGCAAAATGCCTTCAATAACTTTCAGGCACCTCGCTTTAACAGCTCGGGCTGAGCATCACGGTCTAGACCCGTTTAGACCCATAACTACTGCGTGGTCTTCCCTACATCTTTTTGTAAATTTGGACTTAAATATTCACATTCTTGTTTTTTTCATTACTTCTATGGGATCGTAAAAGGACAATTGCTAATACTATAACCCAAATCATATAGCCATAAATATTAATTCGTTCAATAACGCCTGCATATGATGCTTGCTGATGTGTAGCAAACTTTTGAACATTTACAAAAGAGGTCATTCCGGCTGCAAAGAGAGTTAGGATTGTCCCGATCGAATAAAACCTGAACCATTTTTTAGATGCGGTGGCTCCAAATCCAATAATTAAGAAAATTAATAACACAGTTACTGCGGTTACAATAACATGAATATTATTAGTTATGGATCCGAAAGCCTCATTTATATTAAGCGCGAAAAACGGTCCCATTGAATCCAATATGCCAAGCGTGATTAAAAATACAGACGTTATCCTAAGAGCGCGTTTTTTAGCAGAATTTTTCCAGACAGCAATACCGAATAATATCTCAAGAACTGAGTATACGGAAAGGATAGGTATTAAAAAATCCCTAGTGGGTGAACCAATGGCTCTTAGCTCGCTTACCGACTGAGCAGCATAATTGTAACCCTGCCAACTCACGGCAGCTATTATATCGGAACCTATATAAATTAGAGATGCTAATATACCACACAGAAGTAAAAATCTAGCTACAAGGTCGGGATAGCTTTTAACCATAACTAAATTATACAGATATCTATTTAAACTGGCTGCCGAGCAGGGATTTGAACCCCAATAGCGACCTCCAGAGGATCGTGTCCTACCGTTAGACGACTCGGCAATGCAATTGAATTTTATCAGATATAGCATTTGAATACCAACTTGCCCGGAAAAGTTTTTTGTGATACAAAAGGGCAGTGAGTAAGAAATTTTGGTATTTTTACATCTTTCTTTTTGTTGCTTTATTTATTTTTGGAGGATTTTTTGTCGGGAACCGGAAGACAAACAAGCTCAGTATTGCTTTAATACATACCCCATTACTGTCCCAAATTCAGGCAAACGAGACTTTGGCAAAGGTAACAAGAGTTGCGGATGGGGATACGATTAAGGTTTTAATAGATAACAAAGAAGATACAGTAAGACTGATCGGAATTGATGCCCCGGAAACGGTTGATCCAAGAAAACCTATTCAATGTTTTGGAAAAGCAGCTTCAGATAAGGCAAAACAAATTTTAACAGGGAAAGTAGTTGTTCTTGAATTTGATTCGACACAAGGGGAAAGGGATAAATATGGAAGACTTTTGCGTTACGTTTTTCTTGATGGCTTAAATTTCAATAAGCTAATGATAAGTGAGGGCTATGCGCATGAATACACTTATCAGAACAATCCATATAAATATATGGAGGACTTTAAGAATGCGCAAGAACAGGCAAGGAAAAACAAAAAAGGTCTTTGGGCGGATAATGTTTGTAGCTCCTAAAGCCATTTTCTGTGCTTAAAGTAAGCCATAATAATAGTAGCAGATATAAAAACGATTCCGAATAAAATCCATACGATGTTTGGATTTTTCGCAAAGGGCAGCGTTATGTTCATGGAATAAAGATTATTAATTATTACGAATGGAAAGGCAATGGATGTAATAATTGTTAAAAATTTAACAATTTCGTTATTCCGGGAAGATAAAAGAGACTCATTGCTAAGAGATATTCCTTCGATAAGTTCTTGGTTGTCTTCAACCCTATCCCAAATTTTTTCTAAATGATCTAAGGCATTACTCCAGAAGGGCTGCATTAGTCCGTTAAGCTCTTTATGTTTTCCCTCCTCGAGCTCTCTAAGCAATGGAATGCTGGGCTTAATCATCGTGTGAAATATAACCAAATTTCTTCTGGTTGTTGAAATATCTTCCAGTGTTTTTTGAGATTGCTTATCATCTGCCAGGTCTTTGTCTATTTGGTCTATCGTGGCTGTAATTTCATTAATTATAGGAAAACAACCATCAACTAATGCGTCGATGATTTTATAAGCAAGAAATGCAGATCCCTTTCCCATATATTCAGTGCGGTTGTGAAGATTTTTTTGGCACAAAGTAAATATATGATCAATTTGAGGAAGAAGTCCGTCATGAATAACAACAACAGATTCTTTTGAAATAAAAAAATTAACATAACAGCTTGTTAACCTCTTCTTATTAGACTGCGTAAGGATAATTGAAAAGCGTGTGCCGTATTGGTGCGAATTTTCGGGCATCTTTTCGCTAAGAAGCGGAAAACGCAAGACTAAAAGATCATATTTTGCGTGATTTTCTATTTTTGGGATCTGTTTTTTGTAGAGGTAGTCTTCAAGGTTTAGAAGACTGAAGTCATAATTATTCCTGAGAAACCTCATTTCAAAATCTGTCGGTCCGGCTACGTTTAGAAAAAATAAGCCTTGAAAATTAACTGTCTGGATATTCATAATGGCCTATACATTAAATTTTAGACTTAACTTGACAATTGTCAAGCTCAAGAATTAATCAAGGGTTTGCATTGACCTATAGTTTGCTATTTGAGCTATTTTTTGTTATACTATGCGGCTATGAATAAAGAAATAGCTAAAGAAATACCACATGATTTAAAGTTTTATACTCCTCGGGAAGCTATGTGGCTTAAATTTGAGGCCCATGAAACTCCTGCTACATTAAGATTGGCAGACAACTATCTTAATCTTTTACGTCCCAATGATAAGGTTCTTGATGTTGGGTGTGCATTCGGAAGAGTAGCTAATTTTTTAGCCAGAGAAAAAAATGTTGAGGTCGTTGGCGTAGATATTAATCGCACTGAAATAAGGCATGCCGAGAAAATAAAGACTAGTGAAAAAGTTAAATTTAAAGTTATGGATGGTACTCAATTAGAGTGTTCGGAAAATAGTTTTGATGCTGTTGTTATGGCCGGAGTTATCGGAGGAGTTGAAGTAGGAGTAAGAAAAGATTTGCTTAAAGAGGCTTTTCGTGTATTAAAATCCGGCGGAACAGTAGCCGTAGCGGAATATGGAATAAATTTGAATGATTCCGAACGGAGAGAAAAATATAAAGCAGATTTTGAAAAAACAGGAGAATGGGGAAGTAAAATTATTTTGGTAGGCAAAAAAAAGCTTTTAATCGTAAAGCATTTTGCAGGGAAAGAGCTTAGGAATTTGCTTTCAGGGGCAGGATTTATTTCAATTGCGATAAGGAAACATTCTACTGAATCAGCCGGCATTGGAGATGGCAAGGTAGAAAAAAGACCGCAATATACTGTTTGGGGCGTTAAACCTTAAAATCTCTTATAGGTTATTGACAATTAGCAGATGATATGATAGATTGCTAAATGTTAATATGGAAAAATTAATTCCCTTAATTCCAATTCGAGACGGAGTAATCTTTCCCAACACAGATTCAGTTTTAACCTTTGGTAGGCCGAAAAGCCTTGCAGCGCTGGAATCGTCCTTTGGAGGAGAAAGAGTTGTTTGTTTCGTACTTCAGAGAAATTCCAAGCTAAATGATCCAAATCCTTCAGACCTATATGATATCGGAACTTTGTCTCGTATTGAACGAATGACCCGAACAGAAGGAGAAATAATTGCTCAAGTTAGAGGACTTTCCAGGGTTAGAATAGAATCAATAGTTGAGGAAAAATCATATCTGATGGCAAAAGTAGTTGAGACACCGGATATTGTAAATAATAGTCCTGAGGTTAAAGCTTTGTGCAATCACTTAACGAACGAATTCAGACGGGCCATGAATCTTGGGAAAACAGTTGATTTTTTGGTTTTCATGAATATTATGTCCGATAATTCCCCGTATGAATTTGCAGATCTTATTGCTTCAGTTTTAGACGTAAAACCTTCCGAACGTCAGGAGCTTTTGGAAATTGCCGATGTCAAAACCAGACTGGAAAAAATAACCGACATTCTGGCTAAAGAATTAAAGATATTAGAACTTGAGAAACGGATTGCTTCTAAAACGCAGGAAAGATTTGAGAAGGGAGCAAGAGAAGCAATTTTAAGAGAAAGGCTGAAGACCATAGAAAAAGAGCTCGGGGACGAAGATGAGACCGGAACGCAAGAGCTAATGGAAAAAATTAAAAAAGCAAAAATGCCTGCGGATATTGAGGAAAAAGCCAAAAAAGAAGCCAAAAAACTTTCTCAAATGGCTCAGTTTAATCCTGAAGCAGGGTATATTAGAAATTATTTGGAATGGTTAGTTTCTCTTCCGTGGGCAGTAAAAACTCAAAATAATGTAGACATTAAAAAAGCAGAAAAGATTTTGGATGAAGATCATTATGGGTTAAAAAAAGCTAAAGAAAGAATAGTAGAGTATTTAGCTGTTCATAAATTGTCCGGAAAAATGAAAGGTCCCATACTTTGTTTTGCCGGGCCTCCGGGCGTTGGAAAAACATCAATTGGTAAATCTATTGCAAGAGCACTAGGCAGAAAATTCGTCAGAGTTTCTTTGGGCGGAATTCGAGATGAAGCGGAAATAAGAGGACATAGAAGAACTTATGTCGGCGCTCTTCCCGGACGGATAATTCAGGGGATAAAAGATGCGGGCACCAGAAATCCTGTTTTCATGCTTGACGAAATTGACAAAGTAGGCGCAGATTTTAGAGGAGACCCATCGTCTGCGCTTTTAGAGGCCTTGGATCCGGAGCAAAATTACCAATTTTCAGATCATTATCTGGAAGTTCCCTTTGATTTATCGGACGTAATGTTTGTAACAACTGCAAATGTTCTGGATACAATTCCTCCTGCCTTAAGAGATAGACTGGAAATAATTAATTTTGCCGGATACACGCATGATGAAAAATTTAAGATTGCGCGTGAATTCTTAATTAAAAAACAAGTTGAAAATCATGGTTTAGCTTCTAAGAAAGTGGAAATTACAGATGGCGCAGTCCGTTTCGTTATTGAGCATTATACTCGGGAAGCAGGAGTTAGGAGTCTGGAGCGTGAAATATCAGCCATACTTAGAAAGGTTGCAAAATTAATCGCAGAAGGTAAGGTTAAGAGAATAAAAATTACCGAAAAAGAAGTCGTAAAATATTTGGGTCCGATTAAAGTAAGTTCTACATTTTTGGAGAAAAAAGATGAAGTTGGTATGTCCACGGGATTAGCCTGGACAGAGGCAGGAGGAGACATTTTATTTATCGAAGTAGCGCTTATGCCCGGAAAAGGTCAGCTTATTTTGACAGGTCAGCTGGGCGACGTAATGAAAGAATCATGTCAGGCGGCAATGTCCTACATTAGGGCAAGGGCGCATCAATTTGGTCTGTCAGAGAAGTTCTATCAGAAGATTGATGTCCATGTGCATGTTCCTGAAGGAGCAGTCCCCAAAGACGGTCCGTCTGCGGGTATTGCTATAACTTCAGCCATAATCTCAGCTTTAACTGGAATTCCTGTGAATAGAAAAGTCGGAATGACAGGGGAAATTACTTTAAGAGGAAGAGTGATGGAGATCGGAGGACTTAAAGAAAAAGTTATTGCAGCTCATAGGGCCGGTCTTAAAACAATCATTGTTCCAAAGGAAAACAAAAAAGACTTAATAGAATTGCCAAAAGAAGTTCTGAAAGATTTAAGTTTCAAATTTGTTTCCCACATGGATGAGGTAATCGGAATTGCCCTTAAAAGACCATTGAAATTGAGGCAAATAGATTCTCCGCATCATCTGCAAGCAATCCTCCACGCATAAATTGTTTAATAGGCGGCCCGAATGTTTTAGAATCGGAGCTAAATACGAGTCTCACTGGGGTACTGGAGAGCTTGCTTAATCTCAATCTCAAGCAAGCTTTGCAGTTTAACTATCATTAAGGAGTAAATCTTAGACCTAATTTATTATGTGAGGTTGACTAACTTTAAATTAATTTATTAATAAGTTCGGATAGGGAGTTAAGTAGTAAATCTGGATTTTCTTCAGCTAAGCGTTTTCTTACATGATAACCCGTAGCTACGGCAACAGACTTTGCTTCTGCTTTTTTGGCTTCCTGTACATCGTAAATTGTGTCTCCAATGTAAGCTGTTGAGGAAGGATGAATATTTTTTAGTCCGCACACCATCTGTATCGCAGCAGCTTTGTCTTTTAAATTCCCATAAAATCCCTCAAAATAATGATCTATTCCATATTCTATGGCTTCCGTTCTTAAGTTCTGTTCGGGATGACTGCTCACCACAACTATCGGGATTCTTTTTGCTTTTAAACCAGTAAGAAAATCTTTCACATCGGGGTAGGCAACGGGATGAATCCCTTCCCTTCTAACTTGCGAATATGTTTTTCTGTACTCTTCAAAAAGTACATCGTGATCATCATCTATTCCAAAGTCTTTAAATAGCTCTACAGGAGTAAGTCGTGTAATAGGAAGCCATTCATCGAAACTCACCCTTATTTTTCCATGCTTTTCTATAACTCGCATGTTTGCTTCGTAGACAGGTTTTCTATCGTCACTAAAGACACCGCTCCAATCAGAGATAATTGTCTTAATTCCAATTAGTTTTTCTTCTCTTGATTTTTCAAATTCTGCTCCCTTTAGCATAGCCTGACTATACAGATTCTATATAAAGTTTTCAACAAGATACAAGTTAATAAGTTCCAATGACGCTTCAGCAAGTGGATTTTAGCTTGATTTAGAAATCAAAACTTTCAGTAACTTTGTAGTTTAGATTTTGGATCGAACCGTGAGAGAATCCGGAATATCAATCTATGTTATCAGAATTTAAGGCAATTCACTTTTATGCTATCTCATTTGTCTCATTAAGTCCGGAGAATGAGACAGGCTATGATCGTGACGGGAGCTTTGAAATAGCTTTAGGATAACTTTAATTACTCCAAAAGAAGAAAGTAAACTCTTGTAATATTCTCTAAACAGTGAGAAACTTATTAAATATATAGTGGGTGAAGGCAGGATATATTTTATGAAAATAACAAGAATGGTATCGAAAACAGGTCTGGCGCTCATGACCGGTTTCGTTTTTATATTCTTATTTTTAGTTGTTCCTGTTCAGGCAGCCACAGTATCTAATTTAGTTACTTTCGACAATATTTCAGACCTAACTAATTACTTTAACCCATCCAGTTCTCCCCAGTTTACGAATGTCTCCACAGGTGGCATTAATAATACTGGAGTTGTCAATGTTCCTTTAGGCTCGGATGAGATTTGGACTACAAAGCAAGGTTATAGCGTTTCTGGTGCAGGTGATATATACACATTTAGTGCTTTTTTTAAGATTAAAGCAAATTCAGGCTATGGTGGTCTGGGATTTTCTAAAGTAGATACTAATACTACTGATTATTATGGCTCACCAGCCAAGGGAATTGGCATGGTGTTTCATGGTGGCGGTGGCTTTTTTGCTAATAACCGAATATACACAACTGTAAGTTGGCCCCCGGATTTGGTTCTCGGAAATTGGTATAAAATGATTTTTGAAGTCACCGCAAAAGGAAGCAATACTTATGACCTCAAATTCCAGATTTGGAATTCTGATTCAAGTGGCGTATTGGGTACGATGAAAACTGAAAAAACATTAGCGGGTGTTGTAAATAGCGATCTTGGTAGCGCAAGTATCATACACGGATATTTTTCAGCTGCAGGCTCCAGGATGGAAAAAATAGACAATTTCCTGATCGAACTACAGGGAGTTACTTTTGTCGATCCGGGATTACCGGTTGTATTGACGGCTTCTATTTCCGCCATAACTAATAATTCTGCAACATCTGGTGGAAACGTAACAGACGCGCAAGGTGCAGCGGTTACTGCAAAAGGTGTTTGCTGGAGTACAAGCACTTCTCCAACATTAACTAATAATTGTACAAACGACGGTTCGGGATTAGGGACTTTTGTAAGTAGTATTGCAAGTCTAGCATCTGGAACAACCTATTACGTAAGAGCATATGCTACAAATTCACAGGGTACAAGTTATGGTAGTGAAAATACATTTATCACTGAGGCTACTTCAACTCCCACACCGACATCAACTTCAACGCCTACACCCTCTCCTACTTCAACTCCCACTCCAACCCAAACCAATAATAGTAATAACAATTCTTCATCTTCTACCTCTTCTCCTTTGTCCTGCGGAGATAGTGCGCCAATTACTGCTCCCGATCTTTTTCAAATAGATACTAATTCTACTCAAGCAACTTTGTATTTTGCACCGGCAGGAAATCCTGTCAGTTATTATTTCATAAGCTATGGATTTACTTCTATAGCCGAAGGATTTAGTACCCAGTTTAATCAAGGTTCTTCTCCCACAGCCTTAAGCTATACAATTAATGCTTTATCTCCCAATACTACTTACTACTTTAAGGTTAGAGGGGGGAATGGCTGTATGCCCGGAAACTGGTCTTCTGTAAAATCCGTAACTACCAAAGGAGGAGGAATATTATCTAATCTTTTCTCTGAACAAAATCTTATTGTTTCCTCAACTCTTAAACCATCAAATACAAACAGTTGTTCGTATATTGTTCAGCCAGGTGATTCTTTATGGTCTATTGCTGCAGATAAACTAGGAGATGGCAGTAAATATACCTTAATTAAGGATCTGAATAAAAATATTTTCTCCTCAGATGATCTTCTTTCCATAGGAATGAAATTAAATCTTTCTTGTGATATCCAGGGAAAATTAAGCAGTAACAATACTTCAGTAAACAAAACAACAGGATACAACCTTGATGTAAAAGTCCTGGATAAAGGAAAACCCCTTATTGGAGCATTAGTTACGCTTCATTCTAAAATACAAACCTCAAAAACAGACACTAAAGGTATTGCCCATTTTACCAATGTTGAGAAAGGAGAGCATACCGTAAATCTTGCTTATAACGGACTTAACGGACAACAAAAACTTACTCTTACAGGAGACCAGAAAAATCAAACTCTAACAGTTAATGTCAATATGACAGGCAATACGTTCTCAATTACCTCACTAATTATTATTGGAATTCTTCTTGTTTTGATAGTATTTTTATACTTTAAATTATCTAGAAAAATACAAACAAATTCGTTTAAAAAAACTTAACGGATACCTAATTACCAGACCCAATTATAAATATGTTTGTTAAATAGATAAAGCTAGGGTAGAAGAATGTTGTATTGTTAATCTTTTACACCCTGTCCACCTTTGTCTTAACTTTCCAATATAACTTAAATTTTGAAAAGCTTGGATAATTGAAGTGAAAAACGAATTAAATTACTTATTCAAGATCCTTTAGATCCTCAGTTAAGAAGCCATCCGTTAAGAGGGATTTTGCAAGGGTATAAAAGCATTAATATTACTGGCGATTGGAGGGTTTTATATAGTAAGTTCAAAGAGGGAGAAGAAACAATTATAGTATTTGAAGTGTTGGGAAAGCATAGTCAACTCTATAAATAAACTTCTGTATCTATATTAAGATATATCAAGTAGTCTTAATGTAAATACCGTCGAACCATTTTTGCTCTGGATATTAATTTGATAGCTGCATATCGAAGGATAGAAAAGAACTAAATTACACTTCGCTTATTACATCAAATCCCTTAAAGCTTCCTGTAATAGCTAATCCAATAATATTGTTACTTGCCAAATTTTTATTTCTAATTTGTCTTGCAGTTTCGTTCATTGTAGCTCCGGATCCAATTGCATCGTCGATAAGAAGTAAATTTTTATATATTTTTTTGTCGTCAACTATAATTGTTTTTTTAGCATTTTCAATTCGATCTTCAAGCTTAGAAAGAGTTTTTTGCGGAACAATAATTTCCGTTTTTATTTTCGTTACGGAAAGAGTGTTTATTGGCAGGCGTAATTTTTCTTCCAGTTCTTTCATAAATTGTATTTCTCGTTTCACTGTAGGAGGAATAAAAAGAATACCGTCGATATTTTGTGAATGTATGAGTCTAACAATTTCAGGACGAATTTCGTCAACTAGTCTACGAATAAGAGATATATTTTGACTTTGTTTTGCATAAAGAAGTGTCTGGCCAAGCTTAGTTTTGCCAAATCTTTCGATACTATAAAAGTCAAGATAGAAAATTTTGTCTAAGAAAACATTTTTAAAAGTATTTTTCATTTTTGGCATTCCATCAATAAGATCATTTTTTTTAAACCTATCAAATTTTTTGAGGGTAGTTATGTATTCATTTGCAGTTTTTACTGGATCTTGCTTTGTTTTTTCACACCAGACAAGAAAGCCTGCCAAGCCTTCTTTTGCTTCACCTGTGGGGGTAATATATAAATATCTTTTATTGATAATATTAAGTGCTTTTTGGTCAATGTTAATAGTTCTAGCTATCTTTTTATCAGCTGCGAGTAAATAATATACTTTAGGAGGTTTGCCGATTTTCTGAAGAATATTTTTATCGGTAAGATTTTTTAATTGTTTTCTTACTGCTCGTCCGCTAATATTTTCTAAGTAATCAGTTAATTCCTTACCGCTTGCCTGACCGTTCCTAGAAATGTAATTAATAATTTTGTCTGATGTTAATTTCATATTTAAAGTTCCTAGTTCCTAGTGTACTAGGAACTTTTTTATTTGTCAATGACCTTTTGATTTCAAATTGGACATCGTTATGGTCCATTTTTGTACTAAAATATATACTCAGAGAATTTAAGCTCAAGTAGAATTCAACTCTCACTGGGGTTAAATTAGATTAGCTTTAATTATTGGGAGTTTAAGATGTGCATAGAACCGTGAGATTAGTTCGGAGTATCATGCTATTCTTGGTATTCAAAGTAACGATTTTGCATTGAGTAGCCCCAAGGGGATTTGAACCCCTGATCTTCACCTTGAGAAGGTGACGTCCTGGACCACTAGACGATAGGGCCTTTAAGCATATTTTACCCTAAATTAGACACTCAAACAAGCTTAATTGTTCTCTAGGGTTATTTTTAGTATAATTTTTGATGTGAGTAAAGTTTTTCTTTCTGTTGTTATACCTTCATATGATGAAATGGCAAATCTGCAGAAAGGCGTTTTAGATAAAGTTGAACATTTTTTAAGCAAAAAACAATTTTTATATGAAGTGATTATCGTAGATGATGGTTCGACAGACGGAAGCGTAGATTTCGTAAAAAAATTTTCTGCAAATAATCCCAATTTTAAATTAATAGAAAATTCTCATTTAGGGAAAGCTGGGGCAGTAACTACCGGAGTTTTAAATTCAAAAGGAGATTATGTTCTTTTTAGCGATATGGATCAGGCAACTCCGATAGAAGAAATAAATAAACTATTGCCATATTTTGCTGAAGGGTATGATATAGTAATCGGCTCCAGAAAATCTCAAAGAAAGGGTAGTCCCTGGACAAGAAAACTTATGGCAAAAGGAATGGTAATCCTTAGAACAATCCTGGTTGGTATTCACGGGATTTCCGATACTCAATGCGGATTTAAAATGTTTAAAAAAGATCCTGCACAAAAACTTTTCAAGATAATTAATAAATTGCATAATAATTTCAATACGATCTCCGGATCAAATGTTTCTGCGGGATTTGATGTCGAACTCTTATTTATTGCGGAAAATTTAGGCTATAAAATTAAAGAAGTTCCCGTTGATTGGCTTTATGTTGAAACAAGAAGAGTAAATCCGCTAAAAGACTCAATTGCAGGAGTAATAGATTTAATTAAAATTAAAATTAAAGATTTAAGAGGGGAGTATAAGTGAGTTTAAAGCTTAAATTTCTTCAATTAGGATACCTAATATCGGCGGTTTGTTTATTTTTATATTCTTTTACTCAGGTGGACCTAAGCCTTACGTTGTCAAGATGGTCGATTTGGCAGGTTATTCAAAAATATTTTCAGCAGATTGGTTATTTTCAAAGACCACTTTCAAGCTTATTGTTTGTTGGTATAATTTTAGCGCTTTTCATTTTTTATTTATTGCTTTTTAACAGCGCTTACAGAGAAAAAATTTCCAAAAAGACAATTTGGTTTTTAGTAATCGCAACAACAATTATCTTAACCTTTTCTTATAATGCTTTTTCATACGATCTTTTTAATTATATTTTTGATGCAAAAATTGTCACTTTTTATCATCAAAGTCCATATCTACATAAAGCTTTAGATTATGCCTCTGATCCAATGCTTTCATTTATGCATTGGACACATAGACTTTATCCGTATGGGCCAACTTGGCTTGTTTTAACTGTGCCCCTATCTTTTATTGGAATGCAATTCTTTTTGCCGACATTTTTTCTTTTCAAAATACTTATTTCAGTGAGTTTTTTGGGAACAGTATTTTTTATAGGAAAGATACTCAGGAAAATATCTCCGAAGAATGAACTTCTTGGTATAACTTT
>CAIQLZ010000076.1 GCA_903872785.1 Candidatus Levyibacteriota bacterium | reverse complement strand
TTTTGACTTTGGTTAGCAATCGTTCCGATCAAATCATCTGCCTCATATCCATCCACTTCAAATATTTCAACCTTTGCCTTTTTGAGCAGATCATGGACAGACTTAACTTGAGGAACTAAATCATTTGACATTTTGGGACGGCGCGCCTGATAACCAACAAAAAGCTCTTTTCTAAAAGTCGGGGCTTTTTTGTCAAAACAAACAATAATATAATCAGGCGCATGAATCTCCAAGATTTTCAGAAACATTGAAAAAAAGCCATAAACAGCATTAACTACAACTCCATCCTTGTTAGTCAAAGGGGGCAAAGCATGAAATGCCCGATGCAAAATCGCATTGCCATCAATCAAAATTAATTTCTTCATGCCAACATTTTAACATACCTACCATCTTTATACCCTAAGATATTGCAATCTCCTGTTACGTCTACTAATATAAATGCATGGGATCATTTTTCCCCTGCAATAAAAGGGTTTAGTATGGCATATCTCTAATTCTATTTTTTATTCTCTAAATTTTATGAATAATTCAAACAACCTACAAGACATTAGTTTCCTTGCAATAATTTCAGATAAAAATAATTTTGTTATTAACAATGCCTTCACAGAAACACTGCTAAAAACTTATTTCAAAACAGCCCCAAAGACTCAAGATTTTACTTGCGGGATTTTTGAAAAAACACGTCTTCTTGCAAAAGTTTCAAAATTAGCAAAAAAGGTAAAATTGAATTTGGAATCACAAAAACACAACAAGATAAAGGGACTAATATCCTATTCGCTTTCTCCTGCTTTTTTCCCAAAAATGACTTGTCATTATCCCAAAAGAACAAGTTGTTTGACTTTTGGAGAAAAAGATCAGAAAGGACTATAATCAAAATGAAAAAGTATATTTTAATTTTATTGCTTATTATCTGTTCTTTGTCTTTTGCGCCCCCTGCACAAGCCTATACATGCCAATTATGGATTACTATTGATAGTTGTAGTCTGGTCGTAGGAGGAACTACTAGGCTTTATGTAGACGGGCTCGCAGGAGCAAGCCAAGGAACAATAAAAAATGTTACTTACCGGTCCTCAGATCCTTCTTCAGTAAGTATATCTCCTACTTCCTCATCAACCCGCATAAGTTTTCCAGTAACTGTAACTGGTATAAGAGCAACCAGCAATAATATAACCTTTTCGGCAACTTCAACTTTAGATGACGGAACTGTTTGTCCAACGGTCACAAATCTTTCGGAGCCAACTTGTCTTACCGTAACAGCTCCAACCAATACTCCTACCCCTACCCCAACCCCAACCACCATCCCAACTCCTACCCTAACTTCCACCCCGACACACACTCCCACTCCAACCACCACCATAACTCCAGCACCTACCGTAACCCCCATTCCCGGAATCTATACAATTATTGGAAATATATTTACCGACATTAATAACAATGGCATAAAAGATCCGGGAGAAGATTATGTAGGCCCGGCAACTATTACTTCATCTGCAGGAAACCCAAGTTATGCCAGCAGCAACGGAATTTATCAAATAATAAGTCTTCCTGCCGGATTTGTTACTATACATTTTTCAGGACCGTTGACTACAGGATATAGCTTTTCCTACCCCTTTCCCGTTGATCAATCTCTTACTGTAGGTGTGGGACCCTGTTCTCTTCTTCCGCCTAATGCATCCTGTCCTGACGGAAATGATATTGAGACTTTAGATATAAGTGTCGAAATAGCAAGTGCTGCACCTCCCTGGATTCAATCTGTAGGAACTGACCTGAGATGGGATAAAGACAGTAGTTTCAGTAATCCTCTTCCTTCTGCAACTACTTACACTTCTGTTCCTGCTACAGCAGACAGTATGCCTGGAATTATTTTTTCAGGAGGAAAGAATGGTGTTTCACCCAGTTTTGGAACTAATGGCGGATCAGCAAGTCAGACAAGTTGGCAGGTCGGATCATCTGCGTATCCGGATGTTTTTACTGATACTCATAATTCAATCCCTACTTCATATGGATTTTTATCGGAAACTGCTGATTCTTCAGGAATCAATCCAAGTACCATCTCCAGTATTGGCAATACTTCATCACCAGGATACTATAAAACAAGTAATAGCCTTACCATAAATACACCGGTTACGTTCAGTTCGGGAAATTCCGTTATTTTTGTTAATGGAGACTTAATTATCAATAAAAATATTATTATTCCTAAAGGTTCAGGTTCAACCGCTATATTTTCCGCCTCGGGTAGCATAACAGTTGACTCATCTGTCACGGAAATTGATGGGCTTTTTTCTGCTGACAGAAACTTCACACTAAATAGTTCAAGCAATTGCCCCAGCACTGGTGACAATCAGTTAATCATTCAAGGATCTATAATTGCAAATGCAGGAAGAACCGGAGGAACTTTTATAAATAACCGGACTCTTTGCGGAAGTAACTCCTTAAGTCCTTCTGTAAAATTCGTTGAGAGGCCTGACTTTATGCTTAATTATCCCTCTGTTGTTATTCAGACCACCCGTGCCTGGCAAGACAGTGCACCATGAGACCATTAATCACAGCTTATCCCGGATTCCTGTGCATATTCTTCCTTGGTTAATCCGCATCCAGGACACTGATTCCCAACCGGTCCATCTGCTCGATAGCTGCACTTAGGACAAGCAAACCATTGTTGATTTTCAATCAAACTATTCAAAATTGAACCTTTGGTTAAAAGATTGCTTATGTTACTGGAATTCCCGCATGACCCTCTGATAACCGAAGGCTTATGTCCAAAATCCCCCACCATATCCCTTATTCTTAAATCATTTTCTCCTCTTATATAAATTAAATTTTCTGTATTATTTTGATAATCATTTTTCAGTTTCAAAGCATAATTTTCTAGAACATTAAGCGCTTTTATTTTTTCGTTGTCTACGCCAAACCTTACTAAATTGATAAAATCTTTTAATAAAGGATTCATCTCTTGAATTATCTTCAGGAATTTTTCTTTTTCCTCTTTTTTCGGCTTGAAATCAAAACTTATTCCCAAAAGAGCATCGATGTAACCCTCTTCTAATTTTTCATTTAAAACTCTTGGAGCTCGTAAAAATTCTTCAGGAATTTTATTCTCTATTATTTCTCCTGTTAACAAATGCCAGGCCTTATTGAATTGAGCAATGCTCGGGTTCTCAACTCTAATTGCGGTCATCCTAAGTTTTTTTTCTGTTAAATCCTGCCCGCTTACTTCTCCTACAAAAATAAATCCATAATCACCATAGCCTTCTTCTTTTGGTCCTGGCGGACTCGCCCAAACAATCGTATTCCCATCTTTAGTTAGATTAAGTTGAACGTCAAGACTTGTAAATCCCTCTTTTTCTGCCTTTTCTCTTACTGATGATTTTCCTTCCCAAAATTTTCTCTCTATTGCCTTCTCTGCCAAACTTTCCATTGACTCTTCCCTATGAGGATCTCTTAACTTGCCATCTTTAAAAGTCAAATCGTAACAATATTTTTGGAGGTTAAATCTGTATTCTCCAAGATATGAAACAACGTCATTAAACAAAACATTTTCCGAAATATTCGGCCTGTATTCTATTCTGAATGCATCAGATCCTACTTTTTGTTCGACCATACAATTTCCCTTCTTTTTTCTTTAAAATTAGCAAAACGGGCCATGGTAAAAAGCAAATCTGAAAGTCTGTTGAGATAGACAATAATGTTATTATCTATTTTCTGCTTATTGTTAAGTTGTACGACTCCTCTTTCAACCCGCCGGCAGATAGCTCTTGCTAAATGAAGCGTAGCACCTATCTTCCATCCTCCAGGAAGAATAAAATTACTAAGTTTCGGCATTTGAACAGTCATTTTATCTATAAAATTTTCAAACTTTTTTACCCTTTTTGTTAAGCCAACTGTCAACTTTTGCTTGTTAAATTGCGGATTTGCTAAGGCAGAGCTTATCTCAAACAAGTCATTTTGCACTTTTATCAATTCCTTTCTAATGTTTAATACTAAATACTTAATACTTAATACTACCCCAAGAACGGAATTTAGCTCATCAATTAAGCCATAAACTTCTATTCTTAAATCAGATTTTAATACTCTTTTCCCATTAAAAAGAGCTGTTTTACCTTTATCTCCTTTCCTCGTGTAAATTGTCATAAAAAAATCCTTCTCTCCCGAGAAGGACACAAAAAAATCCTTGCTCGAGGCTGTTTTCGTACATAGTTTTCTGGATTTACAGTAGCGGCACTTCCACCGAATTACACGGTGTTTGCCTATATACGCAACTTTTTACTATCTAGCATTCGGAATATCCGCATGCATAACATTTCTTACAACCTTCTTCATAAGCTAAAGATCCTCCACCGCATTCAGGACAAAGATCATAAAGGCTGGTTGACGTATCTAACGCAGCCGTTTCTCTTCCGTCTATTGCCAATTGCTGTATTTTAACAACTTCCGGTTCAACAACTAAATTTTGTTTTGCAGAGCCATTGGCGTGTCCATTCATTAAGCCGTTACCATTTGCATTACTATTCACTAATGGCTTATCTTCCACTTTACCATTCAAAGCAAATCCATAATGCATGGATAAAACTTTGGCAATTGCATCTGGCAAAGATCTAACCCGATCCTTTCCAAAACCTACACTCCTTGCTCCTCCAATTCCAATTAATTGCGCAACAACTTGTTTGATTCTTTCCCGCGGAGACAAACCGTCAGTCAAACGAAGATTTAAAGATATCATGCGTCCCAATGCATCCGCCATTGCCGCAACATCTGATCCTGTTTTTCCAATTGTCATAAATATTTCAAAAGGCTCCTGATTTTCATTATGATTAATGGTTATGTATGTATGTCCTACCGGAGTTTCCATTTTGTAGGTCACTCCCGAAAGTGACATTGGCCGAGGGACAACAGGCCTTGGCTGAGGAAAATTATTAATTTCCATTTTCGGCTCTTCCTTTTTCTTGTCATCTATTCTTGATAGTACTCCTTCACGGGAACCATCTCTCATGTATGTTACGCCTTTAAGACCCAAATCATATGCTGCCATGTAAAGACTCCTGACATCTTCAACCGTATGAGAATTGGGAGCATTAACTGTTTTTGAAATTGAAGCATCTACAAATTCTTGGGCAATCGCTTGTACTTGTGTATGCTCCAGAGGAGTTAAATCATTGGCTGAAGCAAAATAAGCTGGTTTTTCTGCTTTAGGATTTTGTTTTTTCCATTCTTCATACAAAGGATGATACATTATGTGTTCACCGGTTCTGTCTTTTCTTTTGAAAACAAATTCATAGACCGGTTCAATTCCGGAACTAACGCCTGAGACCAAACTTGTTGTTCCGGTCGGAGCAATGGTTAGTAAAACTGCATTTCGAATCCCCTGTTTGGCAATTTTTTTCTGAAGCTCTTCCGATAAATTTTTAATATGATAACCTTTGAGATATTTTCCTTTGTTGAATTTCGGAAAAGATCCTTTTTCTTTTGCCAAGTCACTAGATTCCTCATAGGCATTATTGCGTAATGTTTCAAATATTTTTTTAATTGCCAACAGTGATTCTTTGGATCCATAACGAATTTTCATTTTAATAAGGCAATCTCCAAGGCCCATTATTCCTAGCCCTGTCCGACGGATGTCTTTGGCGGATTTTTCGTTCTCTTTAAAGAAATAATATGTCTGATCAATAACGTTATCCAAAAATCGCATAGCAACCTTTACATCGAAGCCAAAATTTTCATAATCGAACTTACCGTTTTTGACATAAGCTGCTAAATTCATTGATCCCAAATTACAAACAGCCCATGCCCCTAACGGCTGCTCTCCGCAAGGATTTGTAGCAATTAATTTTTCAAAATAATAAGTATTTGATCTTTTGTTAGATCTTTCCAGGAAATGTAATCCCGGCTCAGCAGATTTCCATGCCGCAGTGCAAATCAAATCCCAAAGATATTTTGCTTTTACAGTCTTATGGACTTTTACTTTTCCTTTTATTCTTTTCCATTCATCCATATCTCCGGTCCATTTTGCATCATAGCGTAGGTCATTCAAATCCGGATAGATCAAATCCCAATCTTTATCTTTCTTGACCGCATCCATGAAGGCATCAGAAATACAGACAGATAAATTTGCTCCGTTAATTTTTGATAAATCCTGCTTGACTGTTATAAATTCTTCGATGTCTGGATGCCAATCCCAAAGCATAAGCATAGTTGCCCCCCTTCTTGTTCCGCCTTGCTGTACAACATCATGAGTAGCATAAGAAAAAAGTCCAGCCCAGGTAACAGGACCTGAAGATGTTCCGTTGACTTTTTTAACACGGGCTCCCCTAGGCCTGAGGCTGGAAAGATTCATCCCTGCCCCACCGGAACGGGACTGAATTTCAATTAATTGTCTTAAAGATTCTACAATTCCGCCTCTTGAATCTCTTGGAGACGGAATAACAAAGCAATTAAAATAAGTAACCTGATATTTAGTTCCGGCTCCTGACAAAATTCTTCCTCCAGGAACAAATTTGAAGTCTTCCATAGCTCCGTAGAATTTTTTCGTCCAATATTTTCTTTTGGCTGGTTTTTCACTTTGGGCAATACCGGCGGAAACCCTTTTCCACATTTCTTGGGGCTTGTATTCAATTAGTTTTCCTTCTTTATCCCTAAGGGCATATCTATCCAAAAATACTTTTTCTCTTATTCCGTCAAATTTCATATTTATTTTATTAATCTTTTTACTTCTTCCTGAAAATCTTCTATGTCAACAAATCTTTTGAAAACGCTTGAAAACCTAATGTACGCCACCTTATCTATTTTCTTCAATTTCATTGCAAATGGTACCATTTTAAAGTAACTTATTATCATAAGTAACTGAACATTTCATCCATATGGCTCGAACCAGAATTATACTTGAGACATCTAATCAACGTAAATCTGCAATGGCGGAGGCAGCTGATTTACAGGGAGCTAGTCTTACTGATTGGGTTGAA
>CAIQLZ010000075.1 GCA_903872785.1 Candidatus Levyibacteriota bacterium | reverse complement strand
GTCTTTTGCGCCCAGAGCCTTTCTAAGTCCGATCTCACGCGTTCTCTCTATTACAGTTACCAACATAATATTCATAATTCCAATTCCCCCAACCAGAAGAGAAATTGCCGCAATACCAGCTAGGAGAGCTGTAAACGTTCCTGTAACAGATGATGCTGCTCCTAAAATATCTGCTTGTGAAAAAATGCTAAAATCAGCTTTTGTCGGATCTGAAATTTTATGCCTTGACAAAAGTAAATATCCCGCATCGTTTTCGGCCTGCGTCATGGTATTTGCGCTTGTTGCGGATAAAGAAATACTATTAATATAATCTATACCGAAAATTGTCTTCTGCGCAGTTATTATCGGAATGAAAATTATGTCATCCTGATTCATAAATCCGCTCCCTCCTTTAGAAACTGTCACTCCTATAACCGTAAAAGGAATTTTATTAATTCGAATTGTTTGACCTGTAGGATCCGCGCCGCCAAAAAGATCTGTTACCACTTGAGTTCCAACTACCGCAACATCTTTCAAACCTGTAACGTCTTGTGTCGCAATAAATGAACCGGATTGCATAGCAATACTGTGGACTTGTGCATAATTAGGCGTCACTCCTATAATTTGAGTGTTTGTATTGTTTTTTCCGGCAGTAACCTGCGCACGTCTCGAAACTTCAGGAGAAATCTTACTAATTGAAACAAAATGCGCAGATTCTATGGCAGTTGCATCTTCGTACGTGAGAGTAGTATTGCTACCGGAAGCTCCTTGAACGCCGCCTGATCTTTGTGCTCCGGGAGAAATAGTTAATAAATTTGCTCCCAATGACTGTATTTGTGTTTGAATCGATTGAGAACTTGCCTGCCCCAAAGATACCAAAGTAATAACTGATCCTATACCGATAACTATACCAAGCATAGCTAATGCTGTACGCATTTTATTTAACAATAATGCTTCAAAAGCAGATTGAATGAGTTCTATAAAATCCATAAATTATTCTTTCTTTCCTCTCTTACTTTTTTCATCTTTTTCTATTGCTCCGTCTTTGATATGAATTATTCTTTGAGCATAAGCTGCAACGGATGATTCATGGGTAATCATAATTACTGTATGTCCTTGTTTTTGCAAATTTTGAAATACACCCATAATCTCATCGCTTTGAGCAGAGGAAACATTTCCTGTCGGCTCATCTGCCAAAATAATACTCGGATTCATTGCCAAAGCTCTAGCAATAGCCACTCTTTGCATTTGTCCTCCTGATAATTGACTGCTTGTGTGCTCCATCCTGTCCTCAAGACCAACTTGACCTAAAAGTATTTTTGCTTTTTCGAATCTTTCTTTTTTTGAAATTCCGGCATAAATCATAGGCAATGCAACATTTTTAAGAGCCGTAGTTCGGGGCAAAAGATTAAATGATTGAAAGACGAATCCGATTTTTTTATTTCTAATTTCAGCTAACTGATCTTTTGATAATTTACTTACATCCTCTCCGTCTAAAATATATTTCCCTGAGGTCGGAGTATCCAAGGCTCCAAGAATATGCATTAGCGTTGATTTCCCTGAGCCGGAAGGCCCCATTATGGCTACAAATTCTCCTTTGTCTATAGAAAAAGAAATATTATTCAAAGCTACGGTCTCAACCGTATCCATTTTGTAGATTTTTGAAAGATGAGAAACGTCTATCATAATTCATATTGTCCTAATCGCCCGCTCTTGTCCCTCCGCTTGTTCTAGTTGCTCCGCCGCCGCCAAATCCTCCCATACGAAGTCCACCACTAAAAGGAGACGAGCTACTTGAAGTAGTTGTTGCCGTAGAAACTGTATTGGTTATAATCGTATCTCCTTCGGATAATCCAGAGATTATTTCAGTTTGAGAATCAGAACTATCGCCTATTTCAACATCCACAGCTGTAGGCTGTCCATTTTTCATGACTTTTACGGTTGATGTAATTCCGACAGTTGAAACTGCACTTGAAGGAACCAACAGAACATTATCTTTTACTTTTGAAATAATGCTGGCTGTAGCACTCATGTTTGGCAAAATATTACTGTTGCTGGTATCATCTAACTGAATCACCGCAGGATAAGTTGTGACGTTGGAAGAATTAATTCCAGTTGTATTTATTCCCATAACTTTTCCTGTAAAAGTTTTGTTGGCAATTGCATCAAAAGTTAGAGTTGCTTTCTGTCCTACCTGGACTTTGGAAGCGTCAACTTCGGCAATATTCACCATAACAGCTGTAGAATTTCCGGTTTTAATTGAGGCAATTGCCTGATTTGAGGTAGTGGTTGATGATCCTGAAGTTGTATTGCTCGAGCCAACTTGCATTCCCTCTGTAACAATCAAATCACTGACTACTCCTGCTGTAGGAGCAGTAATTGTTCCTGAAGTTAACTGATAAGTTAAATAGGAATTATTCAAATTTGCCTGAGATTGAGCAATTACTCCTGTCTGATTTTTATAATCAGCTTCTGCTTGCAACCAACTTGCATTTTCTTCTATATATACGGGGTCATTTCTTTGATCGGTTGACGGATTTATCACTCCACGATCATTCATAAATTTTTGATTTGCCACAAATAATGCCGACTGTAAAGAGTTTATTTTTGCTTGAGCAGAGCTAAATGAATTTTGCGCAGATATATAAGACGACCAGGCTTGTGCCTGACGCTGTTGTCCTGCAGTATCCAGCGTTACTTCCGCAATTTTATCTCCTGCATTAACCTTTTCTCCGCTTTTGACATAAATTTTACTGACGATTCCGCTTGCCTGAGTAACAATGCTAACTTTATTTGAAACCGACACTTGACCTGCTTCTGTAAGTGAAACTACCAAAGTTCCTTTTGTTACTTGTGCTGTTTGATATGTAACCGATTGACTATTTCCTTTTAACAACAACCAAACAAAAAAACCTAGAACAATAATTACAAACAATGTAATCATTTTTCTTTTTTTTGTAGAAAAAGTGAAGGTTTTAATCTTTTTAAGAAATGAGTTCATAAATTTATGTTATTAAAGACATCTGAGAAAGAGCTTAAAATGTTACCATAAAAGTTGTTCCCTTGTCTTTCTCGCTTTTAACCCCTATTAATCCATTATGTATTTCAACAATTTTTTTAGCAATAGACAGTCCCAAACCATACCCTGAAACGTTTATTTTGGATCTGGATTTTTCTACTCTATAAAATCTGTCAAAAATATGAGG
>CAIQLZ010000074.1 GCA_903872785.1 Candidatus Levyibacteriota bacterium | reverse complement strand
CAAGAAATTATCAAAAGGGATTTTGAGTACGATTTGACAATGCGCGCATATGATGATGCGGTTAATAAGAAAAAATTGGATATAATTCATGCTTACCATGATTTTGGGGCGCATTATTTTAATGAATTAACCCATTTTCCGACAATTTATACACTGCATGATCCTCTCCCGCAAACAAAAGACACGATTGAATATTTCCGCCTTTCAAAGTTTATGCATCACAATTATGTCTCAATCAGCAACTCACAAAGAAAAGGAGCAATAGGTCTTAATTTTGTCGATACGGTTTATCATGGATTAGATTTAAAAGATTATGAATTCGATAGCAGTCCGGAAGATCATTTGATCTATTTTGGCCGTGTTTTGGAGGACAAAGGTGTAGATGCGGCAATAAAAATCGCTCTGGACCTCAAAATTCCCCTGCAGATTGCAACTTCTGCAACCAGAGCAAACAAGTCGGAAGATTACTACAATACTAAAATTGCTCCGTTTATAGATGGAAAGAGCATTATATTAAACGGATTTGTTGAGGGTAAGGAAAAATCTGATTTTATAAAAAAAGGAAAAGCTTTCATCTTTCCATTGTGTTGGGAAGAGCCTTTTGGACTAACCATTATTGAGGCAATGGCGTGCGGAACTCCGGTGATTGCCTACAATAAGGGAAGTGTTTCTGAGCTAGTGCGAGATGGTGTTACAGGGTTTGTTATAGAATCGGAAGAATCACAAAATGAATCAAAATTTGTGATTAAACAAAAAGGAGAAGAAGGCCTAAAAGAGGCAATAAAAAGAATAGGAGAAATTGACCGTCAAGCTTGCAGGAAGCATATCAAGGATAATTTTACAGTCGAAAAAATGACCGAAAATTACGAAAAAGTCTATAAGAGAATTCTGGATAAAAATTCATAATTAACTTACATAGCAGATGAATGTTTTGATTACAGGTTACGAAGTTTCTCCGTTTTTCAAGCGTGGTGGGCTGGGCGATGTCATGGGATCTCTGCCTAAGGCACTTAAAAAAATAAATGTTGACTGTAGAGTGGTTGTTCCGTGCTACATTGAGATGCAGGAAAATGCAAATGGTAAAAGAATAGGAGAGTTTTATCTTCATTTTGACGACAAAGAAGAAAAAGTTGGAGTTTACAAAAGTTATTTGCCTGACAGCAATTGCGTAGTTTACTTTTTAAGTAATAGGCCGATTCTTTCCCATATAAATCTTAGGGGGAGAAATAAAAAAATAGATCAATTTGCTTTTTTTAGCCTTGCAGTTGTCCATTTTATTGCTTGGTTAAATAGCAATGAGAAATGGGAAGTAGATTTGATTCACTGCAATGACTGGCATACAGCACTTATCCCTCTAATTTTGAAGAATAAAATTAAGATTCCTATTCCAACACTTTTGACTATTCACAATCTTTCGTATCAAGGTTTTGGTTCAAGAAAGGTTTTAGACCTCCTGCACTTTAAAAATGAAGAGACAAAAGGATTAAAAAGGGAAATTCCCGCAAAAGAAATTGATATTTTGGGTGAGGGAATTCTGCATGCAACAAAAGTATCAACTGTTTCACCTAATTATGCGTTAGAAATCATGAAGGAAGAACATCGTCATAGAGAGATTTATGCTTATCTTAGAAAAAGAGAAGCTATTTTGGGGGAGAAAGACGAAATAATCGGTATTTTGAATGGTATAGATTATGAAGTTTGGAATCCGGAAAAAGATAATAATCTTTTTAAGAAATATAATACTTCAGATTGGGAAATTGGCAAGAAAGCAGCAAAAGAAAAAATATTGAAATCATTTTCTCTAAAATCCAGACCAACATTTTGTTTTATAGGTAGAATGGCAGCTCAAAAGGGGATAGAAATGTTGATAAAAGTTGTTAAAACAATTGTTCAATTAGATGCTAATCTAATATTTTTGGGATCAGGAGATCCGAATATTGAAAAAAGCGTTAAAAGAATTGCTCAGAAATATCCTGACAATATTCGGGCAGAAGTTATCTATAATGAAGAATTAAGCCATAAATTGTATGCAGCTTCTGATTTCATTCTAATTCCGTCTCATTTTGAGCCCTGTGGACTTATTCAAATGATTGCAATGAGATATGGAGCAATTCCAATCGCTGCAAAAACAGGAGGCCTTAAGGACTCGATCGTAAATGGAAAAGATGGTTTTCTTTTTGAGAAAGATAAGTCAACCCGTCTTAGAAGATCAATAAAACATGCATTAGTTATTAAAAAAGATAAGAGTCGATATGGGAAGATGGTCCAGCGCGCAATGAGAAAAGATTTTTCCTGGGACAAAAGCGCAGCTTTGTATAAGAAGCTATATGGGAAGATGATTGTTTAATAAAAGTTGTTAAATTGTTTTATTGTTAAATTGTTGATAAGCTTAATAAATATCTTAGTAATTTATGGCTGACTTTCAATTTTTACAAAATCCTCTAAACAAAAAGTGGGTTATTTTATCACCAAGAAGAGCAAAACGTCCCGATGTTGCTAAGGGGATAGAGCCGGTTTGTCCTTTTTGTCCCGGAAAGGAAACAGAAGAAAAAGAAGTTTATCGCTTTCCAAGTTTAGCCTCACAAGGTGCTACCCTACAGAGTTGGCAAATAAGAGTTCTGAATAATAAATTTCCCTTTGCGCCGATTCATGAGTTGATAATTCATTCTCCCGATCATCACAGAAACTTTGGCGAACTCCCCTTATCTCAGATTGAATTAATACTTCAAACATATAAGAACCGTTTCAAAGAGCATCAGATGAACGGTCAAGTATATATTTTTCACAATAGACAAAAAGCAGGAGGAGAAAGCTTGCCTCATCCGCATACTCAGCTTGCGGTCGTACCCTTTGGAATAGATTTGGACATGCCGCGTCTTGCAACACCAACAGAAATGGAAGCTGTGACAAAAGATCAGATATTTCAGGAAACTAAATATTTCATTATCTTTTGTCCTAAAACTTCACAATGGCCCGATGAGGTTTGGATAGCGCCAAAGGAGCGGGGGAATCTATTTAGCTCAATAAAAGATTCTCAGATCACGGATTTGGCATTTGTACTTTCCCGTTTGATCTATATTTTTGATCTTCGTCATGGCTTGGAATTTCCGTTTAATTTTTATATTTACCCGGGAGGGGATTGGTATCTGAAAATTATTCCAAGAGTTAAAGTATTGGGAGGATTTGAGCTCGGAACAGGGATTTTTATTAACACCCAGGATCCCAAAGAGACAATAAAATTCATAAAAGAGCATTTTGAGAGTCCAAATGAAGAAAAAATAAGAACAGTTCATCAGGCCACCTACCACAAGAGAGCTTAAACTTTGAAATTAACGTAAATTTGGATTTTATCTTCGTATACTTTTACAATGCCGTTATCGATTTGAATTTCTTTTTTTTCTTTTGGGGTTGTGTATATTATTATTTTATTTTTTATTAAAGTAATAAAGTTTTCGTGCTCGGAAAGAATATCAAAAGGCCCTTTATCGTTAACACTGCTAACTGCATAAGCCTGACCGTTATATAAAATTTTATCTTTATTTCTTACAATAATAGTAAGATTGGAAGTTTTAGACATTGGTTATTTCTTTTAAGCTGCCAATATAGCTGAATTTATCATCTGTTATCTCGTCATACTTTCCGGATAATAAATCATTTACATCCGTAACGGTTGTCTCCCGAGGCACATAAGATCCTTTTCTGCCTGTTTGATTTTCGGTTACAAAGAAATTTTGAGTCATAAAATTGCGAATTTTTTTTGCTCTTTCATAAATTAATTTATCACCTGAGGAGAGCTCTGCTTCTCCAACCAAAGAAACGATTCTGTCCAAAGAAGTTGCCTGTTTTAATAGATTTAATGTTTTAATAGCAACGTTATAATGGAGTTGTCCGACCGTTTCCGGATTCAAACTTGCAGAGCTGGAAGATAAAAGGTCAATAGCAGGCAAAAGCCCTTCTTGATAAACGCTTCTTGACAATATGACTGATGAATCTAAATAAGGAAAAATTGCTTGTACTCCTTGGTCCAAGATATCGTCATTCGGAACGTAAATTGCCTCAATTGAGGTAATGGAACTGTCTTTATTGGAGATTAATCTTTCATGTAAAGATGCCATTTCGGAAGTTAAAGTCGCCTGATAACCGTCTTCGGAGGGAATTGTATTCATTAAGACTGAAAGTTCGTTTCCTGCCTGGGCGAACCTAAAAATATTGTCTATAAAGAAAAGTACATCTTTTTTAAGACTGTCTCGGAAATATTCGGCCAGTGCAACAGCCGTATAGCCTGTCAGGAAGCGGATTGCCGGATTTTCTCCCATTGTTCCGAGAATTAACGACACGGACGGAAGCACTTTTTTTTCAACCAACGTTTGATAGAGTTCATGTCCTTCTCTGATTCTCTCCCCGATTCCCGCAAAAACAGAAACCCCTTTTCTCCCGCGCAAGATGATAATATTGTGGATAATCTCGGTAAGTAAAATTGTTTTTCCGACTCCGGCTCCTCCGAAGAGGCCGATCTTTCCGCCGCGTATTATCGGAGACAAGAAATCAATTGCCTTAATCCCTGTTTCCAGGATATCATTATATTTTGTTGTTTCGGCATAGTCCAAACCTGCTTCGTAAATGGGTTTTTCGCCTGTTTTTCTTATTTCTCCCAATCCGTCAATAGGTTCACCAAAGATGTTCATGGCACGTCCCAATAGGCCCGGTCCGGTCGGAATTATAATCGGCTTTCCGGTATTGATGACTTTAAGGCCGCGGGATAATTTATCCGTTGAAGACAGAATCAAACAGAAAAATGATGACGGGCTGCTTGGGAAAGCAACCTGCATTTTAATACTTGAGTCTTTTTCTAAAACAAGAATATCATGCATGCTTGGTTGGTCGTTTTTAAATTCAACCTCGATAATTTGTCCCTGAATTCCGATTATCAATCCCGTATTATTCATAATTTATCTCCTTTTATCCCCAAAGGCTCATGCTTGCGAATTTTTCCAACTGCTTTTTATTGCTTTCTTGATGTTTGATTCTGTTTTTAGCAATAATTACCTGTTTTAATCTGGATTTGGTATTTTCCGAGGCAGAATCTAAAGAAACCATGCGGATTGCGAATTTTGCAAGTTCCGACTCAAATATTGTCTGAGCAAAAATTGACGAAAAAATTTCTTTTTCAAAAAATCCCATAACTTCTTCCAGTGATGGCTCGAAAAAGTATCGGGCCGAAGGGCCGGTCTTTTCTCCCGGCAGAGGATCCCCGGAAATATTGGTGATAATCGGGGATTGACTGAGAATGCTGTTAAATTGTTCATAAAAGACAAGGATCTTTTCGTATTGGACAATGTGCTTAACGATTTTTAGTGTCATTACGTCATCGATTTTATCATCCGGAAAATCAAAATAGGTAAGCGGAACCTTAATTTTCTCGGAGTTAAAAAGTTCAAGGCCGATTTTGCCCAAAATAACAACATCTGTCGGTGTTTTCTTTAGGGCATCAATAAACACGTCGTACGTTTTTCTGATAATTCCTCCGTAAAGACCTGTATTTGCGGAAATAAATACATACAGCGCCTTGCCGTTGTTCTCTCTGAAGCTAAGTTCGGCCGGATTTTTAATTCTTTTCTTTTGCATGAGTTGTTTAATTTGAGTCTTATAGGAAGATTTAACTTGTTGGAAAATTGTGTTTATCTCGAATAAAAAATCCCGGCTTGCTAAAACATAGCTTCGAATGCGCCCCATTCTTGTTGCTGCAATTTCTTCATACGTTTCAAGAACGGTTTGCAGGGCACTGAGAAAATCTGTTTCATGCATCAGCTCTTTTTTAGTAACCATAATTTAATTATCAGTTATTGTTTTATAATTCATATTTCAGGTTTTAAGTTGTGCCAGCAACTGTTCTCCGTTTTTTTTAATAATCCCTAGTAAATCATTGAAGGTTTTTGTGTCCTCTATAATTTTATCAATTGCTTTTTTAACGTCCGGTTTGGTTTTGTAAGTTTTAATCATTTTATCCACATCTTCTCCAGTTAATTCAATATCCTTTTGTTGCAAAATATTGTTCCAAAACATGCAAAATAAGATTATTTGCAAGTTAATAGGCATAATAGTTGATGGTCCCTGATTTAAAAATTTAATGACTTTTTCTCCAATTGCCAAAGTTGCCTTACTGCTTTCGCTTAATTCCGCTCCAAAATGAGAGAAATTTTGCATTTTTTCGGAAATCGTCAGAAAAGAAAGGATTTCGCGGTTAATGCCTCTTTTTAGAGCGGATTGAGTTTGTCTACCGACTCTGGTTACCGATAGGAAAGGATTGATGGCGGGTCTTCTTCCTTTGGCAAAAAGATCGGAGTCAAAATATAAATGACCATCCGTCATAGACATAATATTAGTTTGAATATATCCGGATAAATCTCCCTGTATGGTCTCAGCGATGGGTAGACAGGTAATTGCTTTTTCGCCCTTCTCTGTTATAAAATTTCCCGCGCGTTCCAGGAGTTTCGCATGAGTGTAGAAGATATCTCCCGGATATGAATTCCGTCCGGGAAATTTTTTCCCCAAGAGGGAAATTTCTCTGTAAAATTTGGCATGAGTTGTTAAATCATCAAGCACGAGTAAGACATCGTATCCTTCATCCCTAAAATGCTCACAGATAGTCATGGCGGAGAACGGGACAAGAAAAGAAAGCCCAATCGGATCGTCAAAACCTGTTGCAACAAAAATTACCTGATCAAAAATTCCGTATTTTTTAAAAAAACCCTCAGCGTCTTTAATATCAAGTTTTTTCTTTCCGATGGCGGCGTATACGCAAATGTTTTTTTCTTTGGCCTGAAACAGGATTGTTTGCATCAGAAAGTTTGTTTTGCCTGTTTTTCTGTCTCCGATAATAAGCTCTCTTTGGCCGAATCCCAAAGGCATAACCAAGTCGACAGCCGGAATTCCCGTCTCAAATTGCCTGACAATGGTTTTTCGGGATAAAATGCCGGAAGCAAAAGTATTTATTCTCCTTGATAGCGACGGTTTTTTGTAGAAATTCATAGGAGTTAAAGAATTTCCGAGAGGATCAATTATTTTTCCGAAAAGCTCTGTTCCGACAGGTACTTTGAGAAATTCATTGGTTCTGGTTACTTTTGTGCCGTGACTTATGGGTTTCTTAGAGAAGACCAGTACTTTTACGACTTCAGAAGTAAATGATAATACCATTCCTATTTCGTCTGTCTCGAAAATGACTATCTCATCGGTTTTAACGTTCGGCAACCCGCTTATATAGACAATTGCATTAGAGGCTTCCTCAACAAAGCCGATTTCCGATGTTAAATCAAGGTAATATTTATAATCTCTCATAGGTATTATTTGTAGAGTTGTAGAATTTCTTTATTTTTAAAATTGAAGGTTTCTTCTATATCCCTTTTAAGAGTTAAATCGCTATATTTTCCGTTAAATATTATAATTATTCCTCCCAGAATATCTTCTGAAACTTCAAGGTCAAAAATATATCCGATTCCCGCAATGTCTTTTACAAAATTATAGATATTTTCAATTGTTTTGTGTGTCGGGTTGAAGGCCAAAACAAGTTTAATGACCTTGAACTTTTTCATCAGGCTCTTTAGCGTCTCAAAAAAATCGATAATTACATCTTTGTTGCCTGTGTCAAAATTATTTTTTTGAAAAAACTGCGCTATTTTTCTAGCAGAGTCGACACCGATTGAGGATAAGGCTTTCTCTAGGGATGGATCCTCCGATTTGAAAAACGTAAGCATAAGAGTGTCGATTTCTGAAACAAAGTCTGCAACTTCCCGTGTGGTTTTCAGGGAAGTTATCAGATCGGAATAGAATAAAAAGTCTTTTTTATCTTGATCAGGATATTGACTCATGTGTTAAAAATTCCTTCTTTTTTGCCTTTTTCTAGAGCTGTTTGAATTAAATCTTCATGCTCGGACAAATTGAGAGCCTTTCCTAGGACAAACTTGGATATCTTTTCCAAAAGTTCATAAATTGCCGAATCTATTTTCTTTAATTCTTCCTGTTTGTAGTTTTCTACTTCCCTTTTTGACACTATATAGTCGGCGTCTATTTTTTTTCTGACTTCTTCTTGAGATAAGGCAGTTAGCTTTTGCATAGACTCTTTGAAATTTTCTACCTCTGTCATTGTATGTTCTTCGATATCTTTTGATATATTCTGAAATACTTCGATATTTTTTGTTTTTAGGTCTTGAAGAATTTGAAAATAGAGTGCGGTAAAATCGGAAGTTGCTTTCTCAAATTCTTTAATTTGGGCGGAAGAAGTCCGCGTTATTTCTTCCTTAAAATTTTCGGAAGCAGTGTCCGCTGAAAGAGTAATTTGACTTATGATATCCAAAGCTTGATTATTTGCGTTATCAACGATCTTTATTGCTTTCATTCTTGCCTCATCCAGTAGATTTAGGTTTTTTTGAGAGTAACTGTCTTTTCCGTTAAAGTCGCTATGGAGATTTTTTGTAATACGTGATAAATAAAAAACAATCGCAATTAAGCATAAGGCCAAGATGATTATGCTTAGTGCCATATCGAAAAATATTATCGGTGTTACATTCATAGTTTCTTTTATAGAACAAGAATCATGTAGCTAATTCCAAGTCCGACAAATATGATAACAATCATCAGAAAAAGATTAAAAACTAGATTCAGTTGAATGGTTCGGCTGGCGAGGGGGTTCCTTCCCAAAGCCTCAACCCCTCTTGAGGTAACCCGGCCAAAATAGACAAATCCAATGCTAAACGCAATTAAAGCTATGCATGCTGCCAGGACATATCTAAGCGACGTGAGCTGGGTTAAAGCGCTGGGATCTGAATTTCTGATAAGTTCTAGTACGCTGGCTTTGTTTTCGGCAAAAGCTGCATTAAAGTGAGGATTGACGGCAACCATAATTTTTCCGGTTGCTTTCTGATTTGAGTTACTATAGTCCTGAAGCGCTGTTCCCAAAATCATTCCGTTTCTGGTTGCCTTTTGTCCGACGCCTGAAATAGCGGAAGTGGTTATAAAATCGTTTTTCTTGATGTTTCCGTTGACTGAAGAAACCAAAACGTTGGCTTTACCCGAAGTCGTTACCGGTTTTGTCTGGGGGTCGCTTGTATTCTGAAGAAAAATAGAGGAAAATTCCGTATATACACCATAAATGTTCGAGTAATAGGCTACGTTCGTTAATCCGTAGCCTTTGGGGGCTGAAACAATAATGCTGCCGTCTTTTGCATCCTTATTGACAATAGCAATCGAAACTGCAGCGCCAACAGACTTGCTCTGGGCGTAAATTGAAACGGGCAAAAAAATGCTTAAAACAAGCAAGTAAAATGCGGATACGAAAAGGGCAGTATATTTCATTTATATATTCATTTTATGATTCTTTTTATCAGAAGTCAATCGTTACAAATGATAAGCAACAAACAATAAGCAGTAATCGATCTTTTCCCTGTTTCTTATCGTTTATTTCTTATTCTTTATTTCTTTTTTGAGTATTCTTGCAACCGTTGAGCTTGAAATTTTGTAACCTGTTTCCCTGAGAATTTTTGCGATTCTGGTTTTTCCCAGACGCGGGTCCACTTCCTTCAGTTTTTTAATTGATTCAAGCTGGGCCATTTTGTGTCCTGAAACCCTTATTTTAAAGGGTTTGCGGGTTTTAAAGTCATCTTCCAGGATTTTCAAGTCGTCGGAGACAAATCTTTTTCTCCAAAGATAAAATGTGTCAGGGGAAATTCCGAAGTGCCTGCATGTTAATCTGGCGTTACGGTATTTATTAAAATGATTCATCCATTTGAGCCTTTGTTTAGCAGAGCGGGATAAGTTTTTAGCTTGTTGGTGAATGTCGTGATTCATTTGCGTACGGTATGTATTTGAACCATTTTTGGTGTCTTTTTTATGCTCCATTTAAATTTTTGTGTAATAAACTGAGCGTCCTTTTCCATGGGAATAGAAGCATCCTAAATTTGTAAGCTTTGCCAGGTCCCGGGATGCCGTTATTTGTGAAACCCTATATTTTTTTTGAATTTGTCTGTTGGCAATTGTCGCCTGTGGTTGATCGAGAAGATTTAAAATTGATTTTTGCCTTTCATTTAGTTGCCAGAAAGATTTTCTTAAATCAACCGTTCCTTGCTTAGGCTTTTTGATTGACTGGGCGATTGTTTCCAGTTGTCCGAGTATGTTTTTGGCAAAATATTCAAGCCAAAGAGTAAGACTGAGAGATCTAAGCGCTCGTTCGTGATTTTCCTTGAAAGTCTTTGTCTCTTCAATCCATGCCGTCTCATACGCCAAGAAACCTTTAAAGTCATAGCCGTATTTGTATAAAAAAAGATCTGCAGTTAGATGGGCAATTAAGTTATTATGTTCTGTAAAAAGCTGCATTTTTTCCATTTCGATGCTCACAATTGCAGCTTGAATTATCGGATTTTCTATTCTTGCTTGCAGATAGTCCAAAAGGTATTGCAGGCCGGCTTGAGGAATCCTTAATCTTCCGTTGCCGATTATTTTGTGGAGATCAATAATCGCTTTTGCGTCGACGGCATTTTGTGATCCCTGCCAATTCTGAAATATATAATCGAGAGATTTTTTATACTGAAGAATAATTTTTTGCTCATTGTTGATTTTTTTGTGTGCAACTTCTGATAAGAGTTCCAGCATATCTTCTTTTTTGGTAGAATTGCCGGTCAGTTTCAGGGAGTAATAGATACGGTTGAAAGTAGCCTCCCATTTGAGGTGTAGCTCTAATGTCTGTGAAATTGGGGTTAAAAGTATTTGTTTTCTTAAATCTTCAATTTTACCCAGATACTCTTGAAGTTTTGGAGAGATATTGTAAGAAATATCTAACATACCAATATGCCTTTCGTTTTTTTGATCTAAGTTTTTCTATTTTTTACCCAGAAAATGAATGATTTAACTTATTTGTATCATAATCTTATCATAATGTCAATAGGTATTCAATTTTTGCTACTCATTATTATTGAGGCTAAATTATACATTTTCGATAAGATTAAGATAAGATTAATCTACCCCTTGACAATCACTGTGAAATATGTCGTAATAATAGTTGGACAATGCTAGACATTTAGATTCGGAATGTATAGCTTTTATAAAAAGCGCTGCTCTTTATGAATAATAGGCTTTATGCGATCCGGGAAGTAGCAGATATCTTGGGAGTTTCT
>CAIQLZ010000073.1 GCA_903872785.1 Candidatus Levyibacteriota bacterium | reverse complement strand
ATGCTTTTCTTGCTTTGTTTCTACTTTCTCCTTTGCCGGATTCGCTTACCAGTGATGGAAATTTCATAAGAGCATCTATAATGCAGCCCTTTTTGGCTCTTTTTGGGGGTTTGGGAATTTATTATTTTCTGGATTTTTTAAAAGGAAAAAAGAAATTTAAATATTTATTCATAGCCATAATTGTTTTATTTATCTCTTTTGGTTCAATTTCCTTTTTTATAATTTACAATACTTATTTTAAGAACAATTATTCTATTTTTTCCCAATACGGATACCGTGATTTGGTGAAGAAAACTTATTCCGTAAAAAATAACTATGACAGAATTTATATCTCAAGGAATTTAAACGACGCTAAACAATATATCTATTACCTTTTTTATACAAAATATGACCCCCGTAACTACCAGACTAAAAAAGATGTGAGTTACAGTACCGCACCAGACGGGTGGTTATCTATTGATAGGATTGAAAATATTTATTTTGTGCAAATTCCTCCAACAAAGTTTCAGTTGGAGAAAATGAGTAATATAAATTCTTTGATTATTTCTACTTCCGTGGATTTTCCAAAATCGATAAAGCCAATATTTGTCGTGAAAGATAAATTAGGAAATATAATATTTGTAGCAATTAAATCATTGGATTTGCTAGAATATAATAGAAAACATAAACTTTTTAGAGATGAAACAAATATTTAATTGGAAGGCTGGATTGATCGTAATTGTTTTACTTGCTTCTTTTTTAAGATTATGGCAATTGGGAGAAATTCCTTCGGGAATTCATGCGGATGAAGCTGATACTGGATATTCTGCATACAGCATTTTAAAAACAGGTAAAACACAATACGCCGACTTTAATCCACTAATGTTTACTGAAGAAAATGGAGGATCTCATCCTCCTGTTTACACCTACATCTTAATCCCTATTATATATTTTGGCGGTTTAAACATAGTGGTCGAAAGAATGCCATCTGTAATAGCAGGCCTTGGCTTAGTAATAGTTTTTTATTTCTTATTAAGAAAAATATTTAAAGATCAATGTATTGCGCTTTTGGGTACATTCTTACTTGCAATTAATCCATGGGCTATTGAAGCTTCAAGGCAAGGCTTACTTGAATCAGTTGCCCTTTTTCTCATGGTAAGTGGAATTACGGTATTTCTATATGCAAAGAAAACTTATGTTTATGTTTTCTCTGCTATTCTTTTAGGTTTATCCTTGCACGCGTATGATACTCCTAAGATTATTTTGCCGCTTATATTACTTTCCTTGATAATTTACAAATGGAAAACGTTTAAGAAAAAGAAAAGTATATTAATAGCAGTATTAATTACGTTTTCTATCTTTTATGCACTTATGGTATATGTTTTATTTGCGGGACAAATAAAAGATTATGCCTCGGTAAGTATACTTAATCAGCAACAGGTTTCAAAGGAGGTTGATAGGGAAAGATTTTTAACGAATGCTCCACTTTGGTTAAGTAGTATATTTCACAATAAATTAACAGTTTTTACTTACCAAGTGTCAGCTAATTATTCTAAAATCTTTACCTTCAATTGGTTGTACATAAATGGCCCAGAGGGTTTTGAATCTACAACACATGGAGAGTATTACTTATTTGAGTTGCCGCTTTTATTTTTGGGCATATACTTCATTATTAAAAGCAATAAAAAATTAGCTACCCTTTTACTATTTTGGATGGTTATTGCGCCTATTCCTGCTGCTGTTACATACACAGGAAATTTTCCTCTACGTGCAATTTTTCTTTTACCCATCCCCATTATTTTTTCTTCGTATGGTTTAATAAGGCTCTGGAATTATTTGAATAAAAATAATTTATTTAATATCGCAGTAAAGAGTACTATTGTAATTTTTATGATTTTTTTTGTTTTTCGTTTTTTCGTTATATATTTTTTTGATTATCCTGTATTTGCATCAGAATATTGGGCTAAACAACAAAATGACGCATTAAGATTTGCAATTGAACAAAGTAATAAATATAAAAGTATTTTCATTGATGGAGGAAATGACTGGTTAATGATGTATGGATTTTTTACGAACGAAAATCCGTCGGATTTTCAAAGAGCTTATAAAAATAAAATATATTATAAGGGGGTTGAAGTAGTAAAAATTAAAAATTTATATTTTGGAAGCTTTTCAAACGTAGATAAGACTACATTTTCTTCTTATTTTCCGAAAGATTCGCTTGTAATTACTAACGGAGATAAATTCAAAACAATAAAACCAGATAAACAATTTTTTGGTCCAGATAAGCTAAGGGTTGTTTTTAAGGCATTTGTTGTCAGATGAAAAAAATTCTTAACCTAAAAATAGTTTTACTTTTAATTATTCTGCTCGCCGCTTTTTTCAGATTTTGGCAATTAGGCGTAAATCCACCTTCATTAACTTGGGATGAGGCTGCGTGGGGGTACAATGCTTATTCTTTGGGAATTGATGGGAGAGATGAGTTTGGAAGATTTTTTCCCCTTAATTATTTGGAATCGTTTGGGGATTTTAAGCCTCCAATGTACGCTTACCTAGACATCATACCTGTTAAATTATTTGGTTTAAATGAATTTGCTGCTCGATTTCCATCAGCATTATTCGGAATTTTAACCGTTTTGGTAACTTATTTTTTTACCAAAAGAATCTTTTACAAATCCAAACTTTCGCAAATATATGCCTTACTTGCTTCAGGCATGTTGGCAATTTCGCCGTGGCATATTATGCTTTCCCGCGCTGCTTTTGAGGCGAATGTGGCTTCCTTTTTCCTGGTTTTAGGAGTGTGGTTATTTCTGGCCGGAATTCAGAATAAAAAATGGTACATTATTTTATCTGCTGTTTCTTTTGCCCTTTCTTTATACACTTTTAATACTGCAAGAATTGTTGCTCCGCTTTTGGTACTAATTTTGGCAATTTGTTTTTGGAAAACTTTGTTTCAGCGGAAAAAGCAGGTTATTTTTGCAGTTATAATTGGAATTTTATTGGTTTTGCCTACTTTAAAATTTTTATTCTCTCCGCAAGCTGGGCTTCGCTTTCAGGAAGTGAACATTTTTTCGGATATAGACGTTATAAAAACAGCAAATCAGGAAATAGCAAATGACAATAATGCCTGGTGGTCCAAAATTATACACAACCGGCGGCTTCTTTACGGCATAGATTTTGTGCATCATTATTTTGATAATCTTAATCCAAGCTTTCTTTTTATTAAGGGTGACGGTAATCCTAAGTTTTCCACCCAGGATACCGGAGAAATGTATCTTTGGGATTTGCCGTTTTTTATAGCAGGAATAATCTTTATTTTTAGAAAAAGAGAAGGAAACTGGTGGATTGTTCCTCTATGGCTTGTTTTGGGGATTATTCCGGCGGCAACAGCCAGGGAAACTCCTCATGCCTTACGGATTGAAGCAACTCTGCCGGCATTTCAAATCATTACGGCTTTTGGATTAGTTCAGCTTTTGGTTTGGATAAAAGGATTTAAAATAAAAAAATATCTAAGTCTTTTTGTAATCGGATTAATCGGTATACTTTTATTTTTTAATATTATTTATTTTTATCATGGTTATATGGCGCATTATGCAACGGAATTTTCCGGAGAATGGCAGTATGGATATAAGGATTCAATTAATTATGTCTTGTCGGTGCAGGACAATTATGACTATATTCAGATAACTACTAGTTTGGGAAGGCCGTATGTTTATTACCTTTTTTATACAAAGACAGATCCGAGAGTATATAGACAGCTCACAAAAATCAAGCGTAATCCTTTTGGTTTCGTGACGGTTTCAGGTTTTGGGAAATATATTTTTCCTGACAGTTTCACAAGTACATTGGACAAAAAAGCACGCGTTTTATATATCAGTTCTCCCTATAATTTGCCTAAAAATATTAAAATATTGAGGACCTTTTATTTGCTAAATGGTCAACCTGTTTTGATTGCGTACACAATTTGAGCCGGTAAGCTTTTAGATTGTAAATAGTATGAATAAAAAATTACTTTGGATTTTACTTTTCGGAATAATTATTCTTGCTTCAGTATTGAGGCTGTGGCAGCTGGGAAAGATTCCTCCGTCTCCTGACTGGGATGAAGCTGCTCTTGGATACGATACCTATTCAATTATTCATACGGGACGGGATGAATTCGGTAAGTTTCTGCCGGTTGTTTTAAGATCTTTTGATGACTATAAGCCGGCGCTTTATGCGTACCTTGCAATTCCTTCGGTTGTCATATCCGGCCTTACTGTTTTTGCAGTCAGATTTCCGTCGGCAGTAATGGGGATAATTGCTGTTTTAGCCGTATTTCTCTTAATTAGAGAGTTTTTTGAGAATTACAAATATAAAGATCAGCTGTCTTTAACTGTCAGTTTCCTGTTTGCAATTTCTCCGTGGTCAATTCAGTTTTCCAGGCTTGGATTTGAATCAAACGTCGGAGACGCATTCAACATCCTGATGACTTTGTTTTTTCTAAAGGGTCTTAAAAAATCCCGGTTTTTCTATCTGTCAGTTTTTTTTGCAGGGCTTAATGTCTATGTCTATCAAAGTGAGAAAGTTTTTACCCCTCTTTTGCTGTTAGCTTTGGTTTTAATTTACAGAAAAAAGATTTTTGCCCTGTCTAAGAAATATCTGTTGTCAATAATTATCTTGGGATTAATTGTTGTTGCGCCCATGATAGTCTATATTTTAGGGAATAGGGAGGCATTATTAAGAGTCACGGGGACGAGTGTTTTTTCTTATCAGACTGAGCTGTTAAAAACGAATATTCAAAGATTAGAGCAGGATAAAGGGAATAATGATATATTCGGTTTACTGTTGGATAACCGGAGAGTTGTTTATGCCTATGCGATAGCTTCAGGTTATCTTTCGCATTTTGGTTTTAACTGGCTTTTTATAACTGGGGACATTTCCAGACATCATGCTCCGGGCGTTGGTCTTTTATATCTTTTTGAATTTCCGTTTATTTTGATCGGTATTTATCAGTTAATTTTTGGAGATTTTGAGAAGAAAACTAAATTTGCCGTACTTGCCTGGTTTTTGCTTGCGCCTTTACCTGCGTCCATCACCACCGGTGTCCCGCATGCGGTACGAACTTTAAATTTTCTGCCTGTCTTTCAAATATTTTCAGCCCTAGGGATTTTGTCTGCCTTTATATTTATTAGCAAATATAAAAAGATGAAATTATTCTTTTATCTAGTCTTTATAGCTGTCTTTATCTTAAATGTTGTATATTATTTGGATCAGTATTTTGTGCAGCTTAATTATTATACGTCCCAGGATTGGCAGTATGGATATAAACAGGCAGTTGATGAGGTTGTTCTGTTACGGGATAAATATAGTCAGATTGTTATTTCAGATGCACAGCCTCTGGATAAATCTTATATGTTTTTCCTGTTTTATTTGAAATATCCGCCCTCTGATTATCAGAAAATAGGCGAAATCAGCTCGGGTAGTTTCGTTTCACATCATTCTTTCGGAAAGTACGTATTTAGACCGATTGACTGGCAGAAAGATTCATTCCGGAAAAATATTTTATATGTCGGCAGCCCCGGGGAAATTCCTAAGGGAGTCACTCCTCTGAAAACAATTGATAATTTAGATGGTACTCCTGCGATTGAGATAGTAGGAACTTGATCCATGAAATCGAAATTATCCGCTTTATTTAAAAAAGAATATCTGATTTTATACGTAATTATTTTACTGGGTTCTTTTTTGAGGCTCCAGGGTGTACTAACTAATTCCTTTGCGTTTACTTATGATGTAGGACGGGACATGCTGGCTTTACGGAATATTTATTATCTGCATAAAATTCCGTTAATCGGGCAGACTACCGGACTTCCGGGAGTATTCTATGGTCCTTGGTGGTATTATATTCTGACGCCGTTTTTTATCCTCTTTAGCGGTAATCCTCAGGGAATTGCCTTTGTTATGGCGTTAATGGGAATATTTTCTATAATTTTAGGCTTCTTATTGGGTAATAAAATCGGCGGGAATTTTTTAGGACTTATAATAGCAACCTTAATCAGTATTTCCTACAGTATGATTTCACTATCTGCCCAGATTTGGAATCCGAATATAATTCCATTATTTATCATCCTTGTATTATTGGTTTTAAATAAGCTTTATTCATCCGGAAAAAATATTCAGGTAAGATACTATTTTTTATTGGGATTGCTGCTGACCTTAATTATGGATTTGGAAATAGTTTTCGGATTGTTTTTTTCCATAGGAATAATTCTGTCAGCTATTTTAATTATAAATAAAAAAATATCAGTAAGGAGTGTCGGGGCTTTTATTCTCGGGGGATTAGTAGTTCTTTTACCAAGAATTATTTTTGAGTTAAGGCACCAGTTTTTAATGACAAAGTCTTTTATTGCTTTTTTGGGAGGCGGAAACTCAGCACATAGTTTCTGCGGATTATTAAATATCCTTGCAAACCGGTTGGGTATATTTTTTGACCAATTTAACTCAACTTTAGTTCCCAATAATAAGATCCTGGGTTATTTTATTGTTGTTTTTATTTTCTTCAGCCTGACCTTATTTTACAGAAAGACAAATAGCACAATTAAAAATTATATTAAAACTTCCCTTATCGTTATTGGGGTATTTTTAGTCGGAACAGTCTTTTTCAGTCATGACATCTGGCCGCATTATTTGGTCGGTCTTCCGGTATTTTATATTTTGCTTTTCTCCATCAGTTTGTATTTTTTAGGAAGTGCGGTCATTACAAGGGCAATATCAGTATTTATCATATTGGTAATTATAATTATTAATCTTAATTCCGTTAATTTTTTCCAAAGTTTTACAACTCCTTTATGGGAAGGGAATGCTGCTGTTTACAGAAATCAGCTTGCAGTTATAGATTATGTTTATAGTCAAGCTAAGGGAAATAATTTTAAATACGTTGCCTATACTCCGCCTGTTTATGACTATACTTATCAGTATTTGTTTTTATGGTATGGGCCTCTTAAGTATCAATATTCTGCGTCTGTTAAGTCGGACCTTGCCTATTTTGTTCTTGAACCGGACTTAGAAAATCAAAATAGGCTAACTACTTGGTTGATGCAAAGGAAAGGTGACGGAAAGATAATCAAGTCGAAGACCGTAAAAGGCGGAATAATAGTGCAAACAAGAATCCATTAAAATTGTGAAGCAACTTAAAAAATTTTGGGCTTTTCTATCTAAGAATAAATCTTCAATTCTGATTATTGCAATTTTTTTATTGGGCATATTTTTAAGAATGTATCAGATGGATTTTAAATATCCTTTTGGTTATGATCAGGTCGACAATGCATGGGCTGCTAAAAATATTATAGTTAACCACCGGTTCACTTTGGTCGGGATGGTCGCCAAAGTAGACAGCGGAATTTATATTGGCCCTGCTTACTATTATCTCGTTGCCTTATTCTACTTTATTTGCAATTTAAATCCCGAAGCCTCCCATGCGGTTGCTATTATAAGCAGTATATTTACCTTTTGGACCATATTTTATGTTTTTAAAAAATTGTTTTCTACTGAGTTTGCAGTCATAGCGGTTTTGATCAATACTTTTAATTACCATGCGCTTAATTTTGATTCGGTGCAATGGCCGGTGCAGTTATTGCCTGGCGTATCGCTGATAATTTTCTATTTGTTATATAAAGTTGTCTTGGGAGATGTAAAAAAAATAATTCCTTTGGCAATAGCAGTCGGTATTACTTTTAATTTGCATTTTACGGCAATATTTTTTTCGATGATTATTTTTCTTTCCCTGCCGCTTTTTCCCAGAACCAAAAATACCTTGAAATATATTTTTCTGTCTCTGCCTTTTTTTCTTGTTTGGCTTGTTCCGAATATAATCTATATGATATTAAATAAATCATCCAATTCAAATTTTACTTCTTATATTTCAACTTATTATCATGGTTTTCATTTAAAAAGAGTTTTTCAGCTTTTAGGAGACGGATTAATACAATTTAATCCCTATTTAGTTATTGATAAAATTGCACCGCTTAAAATAATTTTATTTCCTTTGTTTTTTCTGGTTTATATTTTAAAATCCATTGCATCGGAAAGCAATAAATTTCTTTATTTAATTCTACTTTGGTTTGCAGTTCCCTTGCTTGTTTTTGTTACCTATAGCGGAGAAATAAGCGATTACTATTTTGCAATAAACAGATTCATAGTTCTTCTAATTCTTTCTTATTTCGTCTATTTAATTTGGAGAGCAAGATATTCGGTTGTAAAAATATCCGTGGCAATTTTTATATTCGTCTATTGTGCATATGGTTTCGTGAGTTATTTGCCTCATAAAGAGATCGGGCTATATGAAAGAGGAAAAACAGTTGAACAGGCCGTAAATAAGGGAAGGAAAATTGGGTTTAAGGCTGGTGTTCCTGAATCTTATTTATATTGGTACTACATGAAGACGGTGAAGGGAGTAAATGTTTACTAGACTAATTAAAAAAAACAATTTATATAAAATTATATTTGGATTAGCAGTTGTCTTGATTGTCTTGTTTTCAGTTTTTCCAAGATCGGTTGAAGTTTTAAATCATAATTACTTATTTCTGATGGATCAGGGAAGAGACTACATGGCGGTAAAGGATATTGTGGTTAACCATAAATTTACGCTGATAGGTTCTGAAATAGGAGGTGGGGCTGCGGGTACCCAAGGGGTTTTTCAGGGTCCAGTTTACTATTATTTGCTGTCGTTATTTTTTCTTATTTTTAAGGGTGATCCTTATGGTGGAGTTGTGATGATGCTCATTTTTGGTTTTATCTCTGTCGCATTTTCTTATTTTTTTGCGAAGAAAATATTTGGGAATAATTGGTACGGGTTACTTATGGCGTTTTTAGTTGCGATATCACATCCTCTTATTGATCAGGCAAGGTTTATTTGGAATAATCATCCCTCGACAATATTTATTTTTCTGGCCTTCTATTGCATCTATTTAGCCAGGAAAGGAGACGGTAAGTATATTTTTTTATCGGCATTTTTATCCGCTTTTATTTATAACTTTGAGATTGCTATAGCGGTTCCCATAAGTATTGCTTTGATTTGTTATTCAATTTTCATATTAAGGTACAAGAAAGTCAGTAATTACATCTGTCTCTTTACAGGATTCATGATGGGGGTATTTCCGATGATTTTGTTTGAATTAAGGCATAATTTTATAGGAACAAGAGGCGTTTTGGCTTATATATTTGTCAGGCCTGAAATTTATTTAAAATCTAATGTTCATTATGGATTTGTGAGCAATCATCTGTCCGCATTTATAGCAAATTTCTTTGATACTTTTTCTTTGCAAAATTATCCGTATGCGGGGATTATATTTCTTACATTCCTAGTTTTACTTATCGTCCTTATCATAAAAGAGAGCAAACCCAAAATAAAAAGCTTTATGAAATTCTTGTTTATTCTTTTAGCTGTAACCTTATTGATTTTTTCTTTTTTGAGAAACTATGTTTATTATTATTATCTTTATCATCTCAGTGTCTTGTATATTTTTATTGCAGTTTACATTGTTTACAGAATATTCAATGGTAGTAAAAAGCATGCATTTTTAAGGGTTTTAACTATTATAATAATATTTCTTTTAACCTTTAGGGCCATTAACTTTTCTTATTCAAATTCAATAAGGGATTATTCCGATTACGGAGGCGTTGCTAAGGTTAAGGGGAAAATAGATGCCATAAATTATATTTATAAGGATGCAAAGGGCACCCATTTTGGCTTACTGGTTTTTACGCCTCCGGTATATACCTATCCTTATGATTACCTGGTCTGGTGGTATGGGAAGCGAATATATAATTATCTTCCTTACGAAGCTAAGCAAGGAACCTATTATTTACTTATAGAAACTGATCCTGCAAAGCCCTGGAGTTACCGGGGTTGGCTAGAGACGGTGATTAAAAGCGGTAAGGTTATTTATACGAAGATCTTACCGAGCGGCTTCATAGTCCAGAAGAGAATCGGTGGCTAATTTAAGGCTATCTGAAGGAGAGTCCCGGATCAATCCCCGGGTCAAAAGGTATTGCTATTTGCTTTGAATTTAAGTTATATTTTTCAATTTTGTAGCCGTTAGGAAAAATGAAAACAGATGTGGGTTTTATATTGATCTTTAATCTTTGTGTCTTCCACCAATTATAAGACAGATAGGGATTGTCCGGCGCCGGTGGAGCAACAATGATATAAGTAATTGGTTTTTTTTGAAAATAAAATGCAATTTTACCTCTGTTAAGTCTTTGTTCGTAAGAAAGAGCGTATTTTGGGGCATAGCCAATAACGTCCGGAGTATAAACAAAATAGCCAAATTCTTTTTCATTTCCCTTGTAAACTCGGCTTGCCATACTATCTAAGAACTTCCATGATTCCTGAAAAGTGCCAATAGTGATTTTTGAGTCGTGTATGTCGGTAAGTATCCTTTGGAAGTTTATGAAATAAACAGTGAAGAATATTATTAAAAATAAGTATTTATATTTTGAGGTTATAAAAGATGAGAATATCAAGAAGACTAAAGGAAAAAGCGGAAAAAAATAAAAATAAAGTATTGGCCCTTTATTGATTAGACTCATTAAGAAAAAACCGACATAGAAGTATGTCAGGAAAAAGTATGTTTTTTTATATTTATTATCTTTTATTTGGATTATTAAAAAGATTATGGTTATTAGTCCCAATATGGCATTTCTATAAAAAGGATCTTCCCTCAGGATCTCAACATTTATTGTCATTAGTTTAAGCCTGTCGTAAAGCAGATAGAAGTAGTTATACTTAACTAAATCTCCGCTTTGAGGGGATAGATATCTTAGTAGCGAGTGAGTCAGAATGAATTGATGTCTTATGTCAAAAATCAGAAAATTGGCAAGAGGGACAATTATTAGAAATAAACTTAGAATATGCAGTCTTTTCTTAGTTTTGATAAGTGCAATGAATAAATAAATGGCAGAGAGAATAAGAAAGGGGATTCCTATTGCCATTTCAAATTGAATAATTAATCCCAAAATTAAAACATAGGAGATTAGATATCTAAGTTGATAT
>CAIQLZ010000072.1 GCA_903872785.1 Candidatus Levyibacteriota bacterium | reverse complement strand
CACTAATGCTTGTCATTTTTTTAATAGCCCAATTTGGATTGCGCAATGTGGGCTTTGTGCCCGCCAAAGCAACTTTAAGGCAATTCGGATCAAAGATAATTATTTTTCTCTATGCTGTAATTGCAGTTGCAATTATTTGTGGAACATTTCTATACCAGTCCGTAGCGGGAGCTGACATTTTCAATTTTTATCTTACAGCCAATTTATTTTTATCTGTATTAGCTGCATATACGCTTAGTCATTGGTTTGACAAAAGAAAAAAAACTATGAAAATAGTGTTTATTATCTTGTTGCTAGCAGTTTCGTTACCAAGATGGTTTTATAAAACTGAACCAGCAGTTGCACAATATGTTATGCCAAGTAATCCCGTGATTTCGAAAAGAGAATTGGCAGCTATGGAGTATGTGCGTCGATATACAAACGAGAATGATATTGTACTAGTATTTAATCAAGGACAGTGGGACTCTATGTTTCCATATGTAAGCGCATTCACAGAGCGAGATATGTATCTTTCCGGTCAAGTTATTCTTGGGAGACATGGAATATCATTTCAAGACAGAGCAGAGATTGTTAAGCGCATACAGAATAGTGATAATATCAACGAAGTACGTAAGCTAATCAATAGTAGCCATATTAATATTCTCTATTTTTATGGAAAGCCGGTGTTTAATAAGGGTTTGGTGGGGTTGCGTATGAGGATAATTTTTCAGAATAGTAACAATACCATTTATAAGGTAGATTAAGGTTTCTTGGATAAGATTAATTGCAATTATGGATAACATAAAACAAAAAGAAAGGCTTTCAGTAATTATTATTTCTAAGGATGCAGAAAATGAAATAGCAGATGCTCTTTCGTCTGTAGATTTCGCAGATGAAGTAATTGTAGTCGACTCTGGGTCAGAAGATAGAACCGTTGACGTAGCAAAGAGAATGGGCGCTTTGGTTTTTGAGTATAATGCAAAAGACTTTTCTGACGGGCGAAATTTTGGGTTAAAGCAGGCTAAAGGGGAGTGGATTTTGTACATTGATACGGATGAAAGAGTGAGTTCGGAATTAGCAATTAACATCAAACATAAAATAACGAGTCCTATTAATCAGAATATTGTAGCGTATAGAGTTTCAAGAAAGAATTTTTATTTCGGAAATCATCAGTGGCCTTACATAGAACACTTAGAAAGATTATTCAGGAGGGATAAATTAGAGGGATGGTATGGGAGATTGCATGAAAGTCCTAGGGTTAAAGGCAATATAGGGGTACTTGAGGGATATCTTCTTCATTATACTCATCGTAATCTCACATCAATGGTAAGCAAAACCATAGAATGGTCAAAAATTGAAGCAGAATTACGTTTCAAATCAGGCCATCCTAAGATGAACTGGTGGAGATTTCCCAGGGTGATGCTAACTGTCTTTTTCGATTCATATATAAGGCAAGGCGGGTGGAGAGTTGGGACAGCGGGATTAGTAGAAAGCATGTATCAATCTTTTAGTATTTTTATTACTTATGCTAGATTATGGGAAATGCAGCAGGAAAACAATAAGAATAAAACTAATCCGAAACCAAAAGCAAATGAATTTTAAGAGCTTTTATTCAAAATTTTGGCCCATTTTATTAATAATTTTTGTCTGGCTTATATTTATCGGTCCGTATTTTATCAACAATAAAGTTCCTTTTTCATCAACTTATCAGGCAACATTTTTTTCTCCGTGGAATTCCTATAAAGAATATGTGGGACCGGTTAAAAACGAAGCAATGCCTGATGTGATTGATCAAATCTACCCCTGGAGGCACTTGGCTATTGAGATTTGGAAGACCGGTCAGGTACCGTTATGGAATCCGTATAGTTTTTCCGGAACTCCGCTTCTGGCAAATTATCAGTCTGCTGTATTCTCTCCGGTCAATTTCCTGTTTATTATTCTTCCGTTTATTGATGCTTGGAGATTTGCAGTTCTTCTGCAGCCTTTATTAGCCGGTCTTTTTATGTACTTGTATATAAGAAGTATAAATTTAAGTAAGTCAGGAGGAATTATGTCAGCGATTTCCTTTATGTTCTGCGGATTTATTACAACCTGGATGGGTTATGTAACTTTAGGCTATGCATTCTTATTTTTGCCTTTAGCTTTCTATGCTGTAGAAAAATATTATCAAAGGGCAAAAATCAGATTTTTGTTTTTACTGTCAGCAAGCATTCCCTTATCCTTTTTTAGCGGACATTTCCAAATAAGCTTATATTTTTTAATTTCGCTTTTAATTTATATTGTTTATAAATTTATTTCTACCAAGAGTAGGCATAATACCTTGCATGTAATGCTCTATGTTTTCTTTGGTTTATTGTTATCTTTGCCGCAGCTTCTTCCGTCAATTGAGTTCTATTTACAGTCATTCAGAAGCACTCTTTTCCAAAAAGGGGAAGTTATTCCGCTAGGTTATCTTCCGACTCTTCTGTCTCCTGATTTTTTTGGTAATCCTGTAACCAGAAATGATTGGTTTGGACACTATGCGGAATGGAATGGCTACATTGGTCTGACTCCGCTTATCTTTGCTGTTTATGCCATTTGGAGTAAAAAAAACTCCCGTTCAATTTTTTTCTTCATTGTTGGAATATTAGCTCTTTTGTTAGCGTTAAATACTCCATTGTCTTCAATGCTTGTTTTATTTAAAATACCCGTATTGTCAACCAGCGCAATGAGTAGAATTATTGTGATTTATATTTTTTCTTTTTCGGTTCTCTCGGCTTATGGATTAGATTGTTTTACTGAAGATTTTAAAAATAAAAAATTTAAAAAAATATTTTTTAATTTAATATTATTTGGTTGTTTATTTTTAGCATTATGGATGGTAGTTTTGTTAAAGGTTTTGATGCCTTTGGATAAAATTATAATTGCCAGGCAGAATTTGATTTTGCCAAGTTTATTTTTCCTTTCATTAATTTTTATTATTTTTATTGGATTTGTTTTAAGACAGAAGAGAAAAACCATTATTACAGTGTATTTTGTTATTCTTTTTCTTACGGCTTTTGATTTATTGCGTTTTGTCAATAAATGGTTGCCATATGATCCAAAGAGTCTTGCATTTCAGAATGTGCCCGTTACGGATGAATTTTCCAAAATTTCCGGGCCAGATAGGGTTTTTGGAAATTTTGGCGCTGAAGTATCAAATTATTACAATTTACCTTCGATTGAGGGTTACGATGCGCTGTATATAAAAGATTACGGAGAATTTATAGCATCTTTAGACGATGGAAAAGTCAAAGAGGCTGCTAGATCGGTAGTTATTTTTTCTAAAAATGGCTTATATATTCCTCAGGCAATAAATTTATTAAACATAAAATATCTTGTTCATAAACTGTCGGATAATCATGAAGTTTGGGCTTTCCCTTTCTGGACATATCCTGAGAATCAATTTAGATTAATTTATAAAGATCAAAAATATGAGATTTATGAAAACCTTAAATCTTTTCCTCATTCATTTTTGGTAAGCGACTATAAATCTATTACAAATCCTCAGGATGTCATAAACACAATTTTTGGTAGCAGTTTTAATCTAAGGAATCAAGTGGTTTTAGATAGAATTCCAGATTTTAATAGCGTTAAAGGAATATTGGGTGAGAGTAAGATAGAAAAGTATACGCCAAATGATATTAAAATTAAGGTTCAGGTAAATCGTGAGGGATTATTAATTTTAACGGATGCTTATTATCCCGGTTGGCAGGCAAGGGTTGACGGAAAGATAACTTCAATTTATAAAGCAGATTATATTTTTAGAGCAATTAGAGTTCCGCAGGGAACTCATAATGTTGAACTTATTTATAATCCATTGAGTTTTAGATTGGGTATATGCGTGGGAATCGTTGGAGTCTTGGGGATTTTCGGATTTGGATTGATCTTACGGAGAAAAAAGAATTAATTTATTTTGCCTTTGATTTCCAGAATTTCAAATCACCTAGGGTTAATCTATTTTTTGCAAAACGGAACAGATAAATGATTTCCAGAATTCCAAGGCTATTTATAACAAGAATTACGATAAACCAATTTCTCTGAGTATTTTTTGCACCATACCATAAAGCTATTCCTTTCCAGGCAATTGACCAGACAAGAAGAATAAGTTGCAAGATTACCGGTATAGAAGGAATTACTGATGAGCTCATATTTTTTAGAATAGCATAGTTTTTTAAGCTTTGCAAGGGGGTTAAAAGTTGATAGAATCAATTTATGAAGATTGGTATTTTTGATCCGTATCTGGGTAGCCTTAGTGGAGGAGAAAAGTATATGTTGTCAATTGCAGCTTGTCTTGTCTCCCAGAATGAGGTGGTTATTTTTTGGGATAAAGAAAAAGAAGCTGAAATAAGGGAAGTAGCGCTTAAAAAATTAGGAATAGATCTTTCTTCGGTTAACTTTTATAAAAATATATTTAGCGAAAAAGTTTCTTGGCTGTCCCGGTTCCTTGATTCCAGAAAATTTGATGCAATAGTTTATTTAAGCGACGGCAGCATTCCATTTATAGGAACGAATCTGTTTGTGCACTTTCAATTTCCGATAGAATGGATTAACGGCAAATCTGTAAAAACCAGAATTAAACTATTTTTTATTAAAAAAATATTCTGCAATTCATATTTTACAAAAAAATTCATAGACAAAAAATTAAATGTAAAAAGTGATATTTTGTATCCCCCGGTAGATTTACACGTTGAAAAAAATATAAAAAAAGAAAATATTATTTTGCATGTCGGTAGATTTGATGTGGATCTTAATGAATCTAATTTTAAAAAGCAGGATGTTATGATCAATATTTTTAAGAAAATGGCAGATGCAGGACTGAAAAATTGGGAATTTAAATTGATCGTAAATGTCAAGAATAAAGATAAGGAAAAATTAAGTAAGCTTAAAGAATTATCTGAGGGATACAAAATAGAGTTGATAGAGAATATTCCAAACAAAGAGCTTTGGAGATATTATTCAAGAGCAAAGATTTATTGGCATGCAACCGGATACGGAGAAGATTTAGAAAAATATCCTGAAAAAGCAGAGCATTTTGGAATTTCAACGGTTGAGGCAATGGGAGCGGGTTGTGTTCCTGTGGTATTTAAGGCGGGAGGGCAAAAAGAGATAATTGAAGACAATAAGAGCGGATACCTGTGTGACAGCATGGAAGATTTTGTAGTAAAAACTGGAAAATTGATTAAAAACGAAAATTTACTAAAACAAATGTCTTTAGAATCAATAAATAGAGCAAATATATTTAGCCAAGATAGGTTTTGCAAGGAATTAAAGAAAATTATTAATCAATGAAAAAGATATTGCCGTATTTATTTATCTTATTATTAGTTTTTGTATTTTTTTGGCAGTCATTAATTAAGGGATTGCTTCCGATTCCCTCGGATACAATTATCGGACTTTATCATCCCTTTAGGGATTTATATGCAAAGGATTATCCGAATGGCATTCCATTTAAGAATTTCTTAATAACGGATCCGGTTAGACAGCAATATCCGTGGAAGGAATTGGTAATTTCAAACGAAAAGAATTTAGAAATTCCGCTTTGGAATCCTTATGCATTCTCCGGTACACCGATGTTGGCAAATTTTCAGGGAGGAGTATTTTATCCTTTTAATTTGTTATTTTTTATTTTGCCTTTTTACTCCTCCTGGAGTATTTATATATTTTTGGAGCCATTATTGTCTTGCTTATTTTTATATCTATATCTTAGGAACTTAAAACTTGATAAATTGCCCAGTCTTTTTGGTTCAGTAGTGTTTGCTTTCAGTGGGTTTTCCATTGCCTGGATGGAATGGGGAAATATTCTTCATACGGCATTATGGTTGCCCTTAATATTGCTTGCGACAGATAAAATAATATCAAACATTGAAAATCAAGTATTCAGTATCAGCAATAAGAAGCTTATTGCATGGATTGCTGTTTACGTGTTTTCTCTGGTTTTTGCTTTTATTGCAGGTCATCTTCAGACATTTTTCTATCTTTGGATATTTTCATTCGCTTACTTTGCTGCCAGATGGTGGCAATACGGCAAGAGAATAAATATTTTGGTTTTATATATACTACTTAATGCATTATTTTTAATACTTTCTTCGGTTCAGTGGATACCTACTCTTCAGTTTATAAATCTTTCATTAAGAAGCATTGATCAATCATGGCGTAATCCCGGTTGGTTTATTCCCTGGCAAAATCTTGTTCAATTTATAATTCCCGATTTCTTTGGCAACCCGGCAACTCTGAATTATTGGGGAATCTGGAATTATGCTGAATTTATCGGATATGTGGGAATTTTACCGTTGAATATGGCAGCTTTTGCTCTTTTTTTCCGTCATGACAAAAAAACGCTGTTTTTCGGAACAGCTTTCTTTCTTTCCCTTATTTTTTCACTCCCTACAATATTTGCAAAAATTCCTTATGTTCTGCAAATTCCTTTTATCAGTACATCGCAACCGACAAGATTAATGTTTGTAGCTGATTTTTCATTAGCTGTTTTATCGGCGTTGGGGATTAACTATTTCTTTAAAAGTAAAAAAGGAATATTTTATATTTTAGGATTTTTTGCTTTGTTATTTTCTTTAGTTTGGGGGTTTGTTTTATTTTTTAATAAATATTCAAAAGCGATATCTTCAGAAAATCTTGGTGTTGCAAAACATAATCTTACTTTTCCAACAGTATTATTTATTTTGGTTTTGGGATTAATATTTATTTATAAACTTTTTTCAAACAGAAAAATTCTTTATTTCCGTACGTCATTAATTCTTCAGTATGTATTTTTATTAATTTTAATTTTTGATTTATTTAGATTTGGCTGGAAATTTACCCCGTTTACAAATAAAAATTATTTATTTCCCCAAACTCCGACAATAGATTTTTTACAAAAACAAAAAGGCATTTTTAGAATTATGACTACTGACTCAACAATTTTTCCCCCTAACTTTTCTACCTATTATCACTTGCAAAGTGTGGACGGGTATGATCCTTTATTTTTGAAAAGTTATGGTGAACTTGTGGCTGCCTATGGAAGAGGTAGTGGGAATATTCAGCCTCCATACGGATTTAATCGGATAATTACTCCGCAAAGTTATGACGGAAGAATAATAGATTTGTTGGGAGTAAAATATATTTTAAGCGTTACGGATTTAGTATCAACAAATCTAGAGAAGGTTTTTCAGGAAGGAAATACCAGGGTCTATAAAAATAATGCTACTTTTGACCGTGCGTTTTTTATTAGTAATACAATCATTGTGAAAAATGAGCAGGAGGCGATTAATGCGCTTTTTGATTTAAATTATCCTTTGAAAAATAGAGCTGTAGTTAACTCAGAAGACAGCAATCTGATTAAAACTAATTGGTCGGGTGGAAAAGCAGAAATAATATCTTACAAAGAAAATCAAATAGAAATAAGTACGGAAAATCAGGGGGAAGGCTTTCTTATCTTAACCGATACGTATTATCCGACTTGGCATGCTAAAATAGACGGTAAAGAAACAAAAATATACTTGACTGACTTTAATTTTAGGGGAATAGTCGTTCCGAAGGGGCAACATAATATAGTATTCTGTAATTCCATATTCTAAGTATGAGTATAAGTATTGTAATTCCAAATTATAACGGAGAAAAATTGTTAGAAAAAAATCTGCCTAAAGTATTAAGTGTTGTAAAAGAGGCGGAGGTAATTGTCATTGATGATGCGTCGGAAGACGGATCATTAAAAATTTTGGATAATTTTAAATCAAAAATAAAAATTATTAATAATGAAAAAAATTTAGGTTTTTCTTCGACTGTTAATAAAGCGGTTAAACAAGCAAAGGGGGAAATTGTCATTCTTTTAAATACGGATGTTGTTCCTGAGAAAGATTTTTTAGATCCCCTTTTAAAAGACTTTCAAGAAGAAAAAATTTTTGCAGTCGGATGTATGGACAAAAGCATTGAGGCGGGTAAAGTTATTCTCAGGGGAAGGGGTCTTGGTAAATGGCAAAGAGGATTTTTCGTTCATTCGCGCGGAGAAGTAAATAAAACCAATACTTTTTGGGTTAATGGCGGAAGCGGAGCTTTTAGAAAAAGCATTTGGGAAAAATTAGGAGGATTTAATGAGCTTTATAACCCTTTTTATTGGGAAGATATAGATTTGTCATACCGGGCGTTAAAATCGGGCTACAAAATTTTGTTTGAACCAAAAAGTATAGTTATTCATGAGCATGAAAAAGGATCAATTAAAAGCAAATATTCTTCGAATGAAGTCAAAACAATAGCTTATAGGAACCAATTTATTTTTGTTTGGGAAAATGCAACAGATTATTCTCTACAATTTATTCATTGTATTTTTCTTCCATATCATTTTGCTAAGGCATTGTTTAGATTTGATTTAGCCTTTTTCGTAGGTTTTTTCAGGGCTTTTATTTTGCTCCCACAAATAATAGGATCAAGTCTTAATTACCAAAAATTATTTGTGAAGAAGGATAGCGAGGTTACAATAGAATCTTCAAGATGAAATTATCAATTATTATTCCTGTCTTTAATGAAAAAAAGACGATAATTAAAGTTGTAGGTAGAGTATCGAAGGCAATAATTCCTGATTTTGATAAAGAAATTATTATTGTTGATGATGGTTCAACTGACGGTACTGTAAATGAACTAAAAAAAATAAAAGAAGATTTTAAAATTATATATCATGGAAAGAATCAGGGAAAAGGAGCAGCTGTCAGAACAGGGATTAAAAAGGCAACAGGAGATTACATCATAATCCAGGATGCTGATTTAGAATATAATCCAGAGCAGATAAAATTATTAACAGGAAAAGTTGTTAAAGAAAATGCAAAGGTTGTTTACGGAACAAGATTAAACAGAATGCCGCATTTAAACAAAGAAGAAAGAAGACGTTCTTTTATTCTCCATTATTTAGGGAATAGATTTCTAAGTTTAATAACAAGTTTACTTTATGGACAATGGATTACGGATATGGAAACAGGTTATAAGCTTTTTCCAAGAAAAGCTTTAAAAAATATTAAGCTTAATGCTAAGGGATTTGAAT
>CAIQLZ010000071.1 GCA_903872785.1 Candidatus Levyibacteriota bacterium | reverse complement strand
CGAATTTTTGTATTGCTTGTCCTTTGCGCCAAATAAAATCGTGAGCGGTTCTAGCATCTAATACTTTTGATTGTGTGGGCTTTGCGACGTCCATTGGTTTTGGCGCTTCGGTTTTAGCTGTAGGCACACTGACCATAGATTCATCAATCCCAGATTTACCTTCATCAAAACTAACACCCATTTTACCTAATAAACCAGTACTCTTTATAACCTTTTTAAGCCAGTACGGTGCAGTCTTCCACCAACCCTTCATTGAGCCTACAACCATATCCTGCATTATTTCGCCGATACTCTTTGGTTTACCACTAACAGCAGGTTCATTAACTTCTTTTGAAGCGCCCGCGACCATGCCATATATAACACTTACACCAGGTATTATATCCGCAAGTTCTTTCAGACCATTCTTCCAATCACCAGTAGAAAATGCACCTATTGCTTTTGGAATTTTTATTAGTGCATTTAGAAGCGGTATTTTTTCTATAAGAGGTAATAGTTTTTCTTTCCATGCTAAATTAAAGGAACTCTTTTTAGCTAATTCTTTTGTGCCTCCACCTTTAACATCTCTCGCCGCTAATAAAACGTCTATTGCAACAGAAAGTGCAGTACCGAGCCCAGGAAATATACTTGCCATGCCAGAACCAAACTCCAATAAACCACCTAGTATATCGCCTTGTGCAAATCTACTAATACCATAGCCTATTCCAAATATTGTGCCTATTCCGAATGGCAGTTTCTTTAAAACGGATTTAGAAAATAATTTTCCAAAGAGGCCAACTATTTTACTTCCTATACCACCCTTTAATATCTTTGCTATAGGCGCGGCGGCCTTAGATGCACCAGAACCGAATAGTTTTGCTATACTAGCAATTTGCCGACCGAATATTTTTCCTATTCCATCAATAACTTTTATTGACGCTTTTGACGCAAATTTTACGAGAGAAGACCCAAGCCTTATAGCTCCACGCGCAATAATTTTCTCAAGACCTTTAAAAGGACCATCATCGAATAAACCTTTAATACCAGCAGCAATCCCACCAGCTATTAAAGCCAGACCAGCTAATCCGATGCCTTTAACCCAGTCAAGCAAACTACTTTCTTTCTTTTGCTTGACATCAACACTAACCTTTCCTAGTTTACCTAAACCCGGAATAGACGAAAGATCTTTAAGAGCTTCTCTAGTAAATCCCGCAACTCTTACAGTAGGCTCTTTTTCCTCAAGACTTCTGAACCCCTTTTTCTCTTCTTTCGGCTTAGCTATTAATGACGGAATAGCTTCTATTAAAGAATTAAATTCGCTCTTTTTTTCTTTTTGCGCTCCGCCTTTTATTTTAGATGTGGTTCCTTTTACTGGTAATAAAGGATTGGATTTACTTAAAGATTCATCTGTACTTTTTTCGATTTTTTTGATTAATATATTCTGTAATCTATTCCATTTAAGAGCAGATAAAAATGAAGATTTTTCATTTTCTCCAAATATCTGACTAAATGTAATACCCTTCTTAAATTGCATTGGGGCTGCTTTAATAGATGAAGATACATTTTCGGTTATATCGTTTTGTAATTTCATCCATCTCAGCCAACTTCGAAATGAAAGAGCAGCTACAGCAGTTTGTCCCAATCCTGAAATATTAGGCGGTCGAAAAATATCTCCCAATCCAACCTTTTTAAAATCAAAACTATTCGCAGGTAAACCAGAGATAACTTTTTCGGTTATTTTACTTTGTAAATTATTCCATTGTTTAAAATGGCGAACAAACATTATAGTATCAGTCGCTTTATTTCCTGGTGGTCTGAATATATCACTAAGTGAGGCTTCTTTAATATTAAAATTGTCGGGCATTCCTTTGCTGATTTTATCTAATAAATTTTTTACTATCCCTTGATATCTTAATTGATTAAGAAGAGACATTTTAGGGGTAATGCCTATGATTGATGAAATTGATGAATCCATCTTTTCATTTTTAGGTGATACTCTAGGAACATCACTCTTATCGTCTTTTTGTGATGATTTGACAATATTCGCTTTAGCTGGCTTTATATCTTTTTTGATTTTAGCTGTAACAGTTTTAACTATATCATCAACATTTTCGTCCATACCGTCTTTTATTTGCTGATTGATATGCTTACTAATACCCTCGCCGTCTATCTGAATCGCTGATGATTGTATTCTAATATCTTTGAATTTTCGCTGAATATCAACTAGAATGGTATCTGCAAACCATTTCGCAAATGATTGATTTTCTTTGATCCCTGTGTTCAATAATTGCAAGATGTCTTGCTTATTAAGATCAGTAGATCCGTCCGATATTAGTTCTGATATATCCATATGTTTTAAATATTTATGGACTACATCGGTCCTTGCATATTAATTCCTTGAGGAATATTGTTATCTAATGCAGTATAATGGCCGTCGTTTTTATTTTTCTCTTGTTGATCTTGAAGATAGTAAGACCAATACAATGTACGTTCTAGTGGAATTAGAGTTTCAACGTACTCAGGAGTAAACGATGCATGATGGACTAATTTGAATATTTCTTGCAGTATGGTATGAAGATTTTCAGTAAACAGCAGTTTTAGGAAATCGTAAAAAAATTGCCGTCAATTGACAACCTCCGCTCGTAGGATTCACCACCAAATTCGAATTTAACTAACTCAATCTTATCAACTTCTTTGCGAACATTATTAATATAATCTAAAATTTGTTTGAGCAATTCAGTCTTAAATGTATCTAAAACTTCAATACGAGCCGCGAAAT
>CAIQLZ010000070.1 GCA_903872785.1 Candidatus Levyibacteriota bacterium | reverse complement strand
TCTCCCTTTGCCAGGGGAAGGTGTGTGTCATTAGCCAGAAGCAAAAAGCTATTTAAAAAACTTTTTTTATAGTTGCTTAAGTGAATATTAATAATTTTTTCTTTATTTTTTTCAAAAAAATCACAAATATCTACTTCCGTTTGTCCTAAATGCGCGGTATCCAAGGTCATTAAAAGTCCTGTTTTATTAATAAGTAAAGAGAATTCTTTAGGATTATAAGTATAGGTTTTAAGAAGTGAAAAAGGACTTTTTGGCATATTTTCAATTCCGAATTTAAGACTATATTTTTTTTGAAATTTCTTAAGTTTGGAAATAAATTTTTTATCAAATAAATTGTCTCCCAACGCATCAGAGTGAAGAACAACAACTGAGGTTGAAAATTTGCCGGCGATTTTACACAGTTTTTCTATTTGTGGTAGTGAAATATGATTAAAATTATCAACTGATTGGTGAATGCTGGAGATGGTCAGGTTATGTTTCCTTGCAAGCTGTTTGATTCTTTTGATATTATTATCTGTTAAAGATTTTGTAGCTAAAAGTTCTAGGCTGTTTACTCCTGCTTTTTTCAAAGATTTTAATACGTGACTAGTGTTTTTGATTCTGAACAAATTATGTTTTTCATCATTATCAATAATGCGATTAAGCTTTTCCGTCAAGGTTTCTTCTTCTAGGATCAAATCTGAAGAAGAAACGTATAGAGCTATTTTCATATGGGCATTTTACCACAAAAAACCCCGCCAGGCGGCGGGGTAAGTGTGGACATTAGTGATTTATCTTGGAACCGAATACAAGACTACATTTTCAAATGGTATCCGATATTAAACAATAGTCATAGCCTAGCTTCGTCCAATTTCAATCCTATACCACATATTAGTATTTGAACTTATACAAGCATATGTGTGCAAAAACAATAATATGAAAATATCTAAGCCAAGAAGAGAGATATACAAACAAGATATAAGAACGATGATTGCCTCTAATCCAAAGGTAAATAATATTGAGATTGCAGATAAAATCGGTATTCATAGAAATACAGTAACGAAGCTCTTAGGGGAAATAAGCATTGAAAACGAAGAATGGGTAAAGGAAAGGTGGAAAATGTTGTTAAATGATGTTACAGAAATTGCAGATAAGAGAAATACCGAGCTAAACCGGTTATGGGCGCATTCATATAGATCGCTTTCTTACTCACGACCTTCGCAGTTGGTTGCGATTTCCAAGGCAAACTGGATGATTTTAAAAGATCTCTACCGGATGCACTTGGAATACATGGGCGTAAGAGAAGCTCCAACGTCTCTAATTCAGGTAAATATTGCTAAGTGATATAATAGCCCTATTATAAAACATACGACTAATAATCAAAAACTAATTGGGATAGCTATTCTAATCCTCATCGGTATTTTTTACTGGTTTCAAATAAGGCCTTCTCAAATTAAGAGTACTTGTAGCTATCAATCTAAGAATCAGGCCATAGATGTTGTTAAAATGAGGCTTAAAATGTATCCCGACAACTATTCTCTTCAAAAAACCGCAGCGAATAATATGTTTTACCCAGTTGATTACGATAGTTATTATAAACGCTGTCTTCAAGAAAAGGGTTTGTAAAAAATGAAAAAATGGTTCAAGAAATTCATCAAAAATAACCCACTCTTATTTAGTACAAAATACTTAACTTTAATATTTATTATAATTGTGGTTTTCTTATTGGTAGGTGCTAATTTGATTGATAGTAGAATAGCTTCTCTGAACGTTAACTCAACAATAAATTCATCTCCTACACCAACAGATGTTCCAACACCAACAGAAAGTCCTACCCTGATTCCCACATACGCTCCTATTCAAACACCAAAAGCAAGCCCTATCTATGTTAATCCAGACCCAATAGTTAATTGCAATATTAGTTCTAATTGTGGAGGAGGAGTTAGGCAAATGAAAAAAAGCGAATGTAATTTATTAACTTGTTGCGAATTAGGAAGAGGCTCATGGAGTTTATATCCTAATAATTCAGCGTGCGATCAAGCGCAGAGCAATTACAACTCTTCAAAAACTTCTGGGTCTAATTATCCACCCTGCACAGTTTATTACCCAGCACTACATACCTCTTCAACATATTCTTATACCTCGCCGGAAACATGTAGGCAATGGCAAGATACGGCAAACGCTGGAAGTACAAATACATTTCAACCAACTACTCCACCAGCACAAGACAATACTGAATACAACAATCTTTTAAAGCAGCATGCAGAAGCGTGTCAACGAGTAGTTGCAGAATGGAATACTTATAAAGAGAATTTTTATGCAAATGAATATAATAATTATTCTAGCTCTGCCGAAGCGGTTCAGGCACTTGAAAGTAGAAGGCAAACATATCAACAAGAAGCTTACAGTGTAGGCTGTACTCAAACAATCTCACTTTAAGGTACATCCATCCTTAGTAATTGCTTGACAAATTTCTTCCTATGGTGTATTATGGTCTGGCATGGACTATATTGAGGAAAAATATAATATTAACTTACTCAGGGGTTGGCAAAGGTCACAATTGACGATTCTAAAAGAATTTACCCTTGCTCCATTTATATCTCAAACACGAATATCTAACGCAAGTGGTTATCCAGCGGGTTCAAATCAAATAGGTGGTTCCATTACTCCATTAACAAGAGCCGGTTTAATAATAAAAGCGGGTAGAGATGAAACCGGTCAGCTTTGGCAATTAAACGAAGAGAGAGTTGAAAAAACAGAATTACAGAAATTATTAGAATCATTAGGAATATAGGCGTTTCTCGTTTCGCATCTGTCTAAGTTGGTAACTTCTTATGCAGGTAAGGTGAGCGAGGCCGAAAGGCTAGAGTCATAATGTCAGGACGCCATTACGAAGGTAATGGTTATGACTCAGAAAGAAATAACAATTGAATATGCTCGCCAAAAGCTAGGCGAAAGGGGTAAGAAGATGACAGATCAACAGGTTTCCGATTTGTTAAATACGTTACGCCTTATTTGCAATAAAACAATAGATGTAGTTGTCGAGAAAAGCGACTCAAATTAAACTTATGAAAGCACTAATTTACTGCAGGGTTTCTTCGCAGAGACAAGTTGACGAAGGAAATGGTTTAAGCTCCCAGGAGCAGAGATGTAGAGCTTATTGCCAAAATAAAAGTTATTCCGTTGAGAAAATATTCTCCGATGCTGCTGTCTCTGGGAAGCTTTTCGAAAGACCGGCAATGCGCACTCTACTTAAATATGCAGATGCCCACCCTTCAGAAGAATTTGTTGTTGTATTTGACGATTTATCACGATTTTCTAGAGATATGGAAGTTCAGCTTCGGTTAAGAACAGAATTTCAGTCAAGAGGGCTTAAGAGAGAATGTTTAAATTTTACATTTGATGGAACTCCAGAGAGTGAATATGCTGAGCTAGTTTTAACTGCTGGAAATCAATACCAAAGACAATCTAACAGAAGACAGGTTATTCAAAAAATGAAAGCGAGGCTAGAAAAAGGTTATTGGCCTTTTATGCCGCCGCTTGGCATGATAAATAAGAAAGATCCTGTCCACGGTAAGCTTCTGACTTGTCGAGAGCCTTACGCCTCAATTTATAAAGAAGGCATAGAGCAATTTCGAGACGGAATATTGCCCGCTATCCTAGACTTTCAATCCTTTGTAAACACAAAATATAAAGAATTTGGGATCACTCATGTCATGTCTCACCAAACCGCCAGAAATACGCTAGAAGATATTTTACATGCAGGGTATATTGAGTATCCAAAATGGGGCGTAGAACGTAGAAAAGGACAACATGAGGGATTTATCTCACTTGAGACGTACGAGGTCGTACAGGAGAGGCTAGAAGGTCGTACAAAGCCTTGGCGCAGAAGAGATTACAACTTAGACTTCCCTTTAAGACCACACGTTTTATGCGATAACTGCGGAGTATCTATGTCAGGAGCTTTTAATACAGGAAGGAAGCTAAGGTATCCCCATTATTATTGTCGTGGAAAGGGTTGTAAGTATATTTGGAAAAGTATAGGAAAAGAGAAATTTGAGAGCCAGTTTGAAGCTCTACTATCAAGCGTGAAGCCAGCAGACGATTTGATTGATTTAACAAGGGATGTTTTACTTGTCGAATGGAATAACCGGCTGGAGAAGTACTCATTAAATAGAAGCAATATTCAAATTGAGCTCGAGAAAATAGGTAAAGAAATTGATGATTTTGTTGAAAGAGCTGGTAAAGCTAGTAGGGCAGGAGAACAATCACTCATCGATATTTATGAAGGAAAGATTAAAGAGCTAGCGGTTAAAAAGACAGAGCTAGGGAAGAAACAAAAACAAAGTAACTACACCGACAAGGATTTTGGAACCGCATCGGAAAAAGTATTCGATACATTAAAAAAGCCTATGGATATGTGGCAAAGCGATGAATATAACGATAAAAGAACCATCCTTTATATGTACTTTGAAGAGAATTTGAGATACGACTACTTTAGAGGATTTGGAACCGCTACTTTAGCTTATCCTGTAAGCCTAATCACGGAAAACCGCCCCTTGCGGAGCGGTAGTGTGGAGATGTCGAGCAATGAGCTCGAGTCCAAGAAATTACTCTAAAAACTTCTACAAGCTTAGTTGATTGTCTTATGTCGCGCTATTTTTTCTAATCAACAAGAATTAATAGCGTTAAGGTTGATAAATACAATAAGGATAGAAACCAACTTTCCTCACCATCTCTCAACTGTATTTATGCTTATAAAATCCCATTGAGAAAAGATTTTGTAAACAGATTAATTTATTTACGCGTATGCGTAAGCAAATCGATCGCTGGAGAATGAATCTCTAGCATTTATTTTTTGATTCATTTTTACGACTATGAATCAATGTCGGCTTGCTGTTTTTTAAAGTGCAATCTTGTCGATGCAATGCATCCCCAAGACTGGTATTATATCTCAACTCATCTATAAAGTCAAGCTTTTAGCTTCGAGCTAGCCTCACTTTATATCAATCATTTCCTGCTCGATTTCGCGCTGAAGATCTCTTTTTTTGATGGACTCTTTTTTATCATACTGTTTTTTACCTTTTCCCAGCGCAATTTCTACTTTGATGAAACTTTTGGTGGTATAAATTGAAATCGGAACAAGAGTTAAATTTTGACCTTCGGTTTTGGATTTTAAAGCAACAATTTCACTTTTATGCAAGAGTAATTTTCTGGTGCGTTTTTCATCATATCCTTCGGGTCTGGAATATTGATAGGGGAAAATTTTGGCATTGATCAGATATGCCTCACTTCCCATAATCCGGACATGCGCTCCGGTCAAATCCGCGTGTCCCAATCTTATAGCTTTAACTTCAGCTCCATATAAATTTATTCCGGCTTCAAACTTTTCCAAAATTTGATAATCAAAAAACGCCCGTTTATTCGTAATTTTCATAGCCTAATGATACTCTATTTTATCTTAATTTGGTAGATTTATTTACCGATAATGATCAAACAGTCGGTGGGGGAATCTGAAGAAAGATCTGCTGATGCGGATTCAACAGTGTAATTTTTTGCCAGATCTTTTTTAAGAAGATTCAGGAAATTACCGTTATCCTCTTTTATTTTAATTGTGACTCCTTGATAATTGTAATTATCAGCGTTGCCGGTTGAGGTAACATTATAGCCAAGAGCTTTGAGTGCTGTTGCGGTTTTCCCTGCAGTGCCTTCGACTCCTGATCCATTTTGAACAGCAATTGACAATTTGCTTCTGTCAAGTCCGGATTTATCTATGGGGGATGTTTTGGCAAGTCCTTCTTCCGTTTTTTTTAAAAGATCTTGAGTTTGCATTAATTCTTTTGATTTTGAAGGAAATTTATCTTTGTTATCATTTAAAAGCTTCTGTGCAGCTGTAAATGCATCTCTGGCTAAACTTTTATTTAAATCCACCAAGCTTTGCGCCTCATCATATCTTTTTTGTGCCTGAGGGTAAATTTGGGTAAAAAGTGCCTTTGCTTTTGCATTATTTTGCTCTCGAATTGTCAGGCAAATGCTACAAATTATGATTCCAACAATAATAATTGTTAGAACTAAAAACAACTTTTTAGTAAATTGAATTTCTAGATTTGGTTTTCTAAATATTTCTTTAAATAAAGAGAAGAATTTGCCAAAAAAAAATGCAGATTTTTCCGCCTTATTTTCTTCTTGATTTGTTTCAATCGGCTCATCATTTTCCGTTCCTTCATCTATAATTTCTCCAGTTTGTTGAGGCTCATTGGGTAGTGGGGTTTTGTATCTAAGTACAATTGCAGAGATTTTTCCATTTTCCGCTTTGTGAATTTTTGGGGCAAGAGTTTCTGTAATTTCAGAAGGCTCAGAATCATTTAAGCTAATATCAAGATCATCCTGAGTAATAATTTGTGAAAAAGCCTCTGTTGTCAAAACTACCAAATCTTTTTCCTTTAGAAATCCGGAAGAAGATACAACATCTTTTAAAGTAATATTTTCTGAATTTAACGCCAATCCAAGATTGCCTTTTCTTTTTATGAAAACCTTGGATTTTCCTAATCCAAACAAATAAAGAACATTATTTATCAGAGCTCCGGCAGCAAAAGAAATAATTACCCCTTTTATTTCTTGGCTAAAAACTATAGAAACGGCTTTTTTGATTGACTCTAAATTTTTATCCTCGATTGTAAAAAATTCCTGTTCCAAGCGTTCCAGCAGATCTTTGCCAAGCATGTTTAAAGACTCTATTTCTTCGCTATTATCGGTTTTTTCCAATGATAAAACGGCAAATAATTTCCCGGCATTATACGCTTGAGACCAGGAATTAAGAGTAGGTGTTGCAACTATTTTTGAGAAGGATATATTATTATCCATTGCTTTCTAAAGTATAACAACTGCAAGTATAAAAAGCGAAATTGCCAGAACGATATTAAATATTGCAGCAGTTTTAAAGACTGAAGAAGCATGGGGAAGATTAATAATGTTTTCCATAGCTTTTATTTGAGTAGAAATAACGAATGCAAAAACCATATAAAAGCCTATGACAATAAGCGTTATTATTTTAATTAAAAGAACCGGTTGAAAAAAATTAAAATTCATAATTATATTATCCATTTTCTCCAAGAATTCCCGCAATTATATCTGTTGCCTCCTTAGGCTTTGGGATGCAATTAGCTTCAAAATTTTCTTCAGTGCCTGCTGTTTGAACAAAAAGATTGCCATAATTAAATAAAGTTGGAATAAATCCTGATTGACTGTAGCGGACATCTTCAATTTGCTTTAATTTAGTTTCCGAAACATTATGTACAACAATGTCTAAATAATTTATGTCAACAATCCTGTCGGCAGTAACAATAAATATATTATAAAACCAAGTTAGGAAATTTATTAATATATATGAAAAAACAATAAGATAATAAAATATAACATAGATTGTTGTAAAATGGGTAACTATGTCGGACGAGAGAAAATTTATTTGAAACAACGGCAGCAAGAAAGTAATTATTGCAGGTAAAAAAATAAGGAAAATAGTAAAAGTCATCCAGGAAATGTTTGTTATAAAACGGGATCGTAAAAATAAAATTATTTGTTCGTTTTCTTTCTGAGTATGAAAAGAAACATTTTTTGGATATTGGCTGAAAGAAGACAGAATATTCATGTGAGGTTCTTCGTATAATGAAGAATTTTTGACAGTTTGTTTTTTATCCAATATCTTTTTAAAGTTTTTTTCTTTAGCTTTTAAAGCAGGGCCATTGTTTCCTTCACGTGAGAAAATATTTTGTGAAAAAAGAGTACCGGATTTATCTTGCTTGGGAGCTACGAAAATATCAGTCATTGTCAATTTCTCTCAACATTATACAACGGTCCGACAATTTGTATATTAGCAGGGGCTCTCAAGTCAAAATAAAGTTTGAAAAAATCTCCGGGAATTGATTTATTTCCACCATCTCCCGAGACATTAACCGAGGTTGTTTTTCCGGAACCAAAGTCGACCGACATACTAATATCGGAAATAGAAGTATATGGTGTCATGTATTTACTTAATTCCTGCCTAACTCTGTCCGCACTCCATGTTTCAGTTCCTGCTGGATTTGGTTTGTCAGTCTGATATAAATGTTCTTTTGTTTCAGTATCGCTTTGATTTTGAGCTAGCAACACTGCGTTGACAATATCCGCGACTTCATCAGATTTAAGCCAAGCGGTTTTATTGTAATCACTTCTTGATCCCCAGTCGCAATAAAACCATGGAGAATCTTTGTCATATGCATTATTTTTTAAATCGGAAAAGTTTGAAATTCCGCCGGTTGTATCCTGGACATTTTTCGTCCAGGAAGTGCTACTCCAGCCAATGTCTCCTGAAGAGTGAACATATCCGCCATGGGTAGAAGAAAACCAAGCTTTAATCGGTTGTCCTCCTTGTAACATAACTTGACCTGCAGTTGCATTTACCGCTTGTTCCCAATTTCCTCCTTTGGGATCGGGTTTGAATACCTGACATTGTTGAGTTGTGCAAATTGAACCTTGACCATTATTTGTGTAGGCCAGAGCATAAGACCTTACGGCAATCGCTTGGGCTTTTAAGGCAGCAGAATCATTATCGGTCCAATTGTCTGGCACTTCATAAACCCGCTTCACATAGTCCTCTAAAGAATAAGAGCTATATCCTTCGACATTTATCGTTGCACTTCTATTTTCTATAGAGTCAAAATTATAATAGGCATGCAAGATAGAATCAGAATTTTGGCCTGCTTTTGCCCGTCCCCAAGCTCCGAATTGGCTTAAGCCAACCCGATTAGGAACGCCGTAAGTAAAAAAACCGAAACCTCTGCCAAAACCCGGATCTTTGCCAATATCACTTGAGCAGCCCCCCAGCGAACTGGCAAATAGGGGAATACCTAAGGCAGATAACCTTTGATTTAATATTTCCTGCTGTCTGGCTGATAGAGCTGCGATTTTATTTGAAAGAGTTGCTTGATAAGCTTGAGCCTCTGTAACAACTTTATCCAGTTTTTCTTTTACAATGGCAAGATTTGTTTGCTCTGCTTCCAGATTCTTTTTTTTAGTTTCCAAATCCAAAATAGAAATAGCAATATTGGTAATGATTACTTTGTCTTGATCTGTTGTAGCTTTTTGATATGCCAAAAGTTGAGTAATCTCGGATGCGGAAGACGCAGACAAAAAAGCAACTAAAGGAGAATTGTAATAACTTTTTATATAAAAATCGCGGATTGTCCGATTTAAAATTTCTTCGAGCTTTGCAAGATTTTTATAGCTGTCATCAATATTTTTTTGTTTCACAACAAGATCATTTTCAATAAATGCTACTCTTGCTTTTATTCCGTCAATTTGCTTTTGAACGCCTTGCGTAGCAGTTTTAGATTGGCTCATTGTTTTGCCTAATTCTTCAATGCACGTTGATAGTTGGTCATTGGGTATATCTCTTGGATCTTTACTGCAGACATTATCTTCCGCTTTAATTGTTGAGGAAAAAAAAATCAAAAAAAGAATCAAGAAGAAGCTGAAGAACAAAAAGCTTAAAAGTTTTCTCATGGCAGCGTGGTTATTATATCAGATTAAATATCAATAGAACTTGCAAAGAGAAAAGAAAATTGGTATTATCCGTGGTATGGAAGATAGTTCGTTCCAATCACCCATAAATCAGTTTAATTATTCTTCTCCGGAAATGCCCAAGAAACCAAAGAAG
>CAIQLZ010000069.1 GCA_903872785.1 Candidatus Levyibacteriota bacterium | reverse complement strand
AGCTATAAAGATCTTCCGGTGAAAATTTACCATTTTTCCACAAAATTTAGAGATGAGAAACGCGCAAAGTCCGGAATTCTTAGAGGAAGAGAATTTTTAATGAAGGATTTATATAGCATACATGTTTCAGAAGAAGACATGCTCAAATATTATGCACAAATCATCGAATCTTATAAAAAGATTTTCAAAAGAATGGGCTTGGAAGCAATTTTAACGGAGGCTGGGGGAGGAGTATTTACAAAAAATATCACTCATGAATTTCAGGTAATTGCAGAGAATGGCGAGGATGAAATTATTTATTGCCCTAAGGGGGATTTCAGCTCTAATCTGGAAATAAATTCCGTGAAAGAAAAAAAACAGTGTAGTTTGGGACACGGACCTTTAAAAAAAGCCAGGGCGATTGAGGTTGGGAATATTTTTCCCCTTGGCACTTATTATTCCGAAAAGATGAACGTTAATTTTACGGATAAAAATGGCCGAAAAAAGCCCGTTTGGTTTGCCAGTTACGGTATAGGTTTGACCAGAGCTGTTGGGGCAATTGTTGAAGTGCATCATGACGAAAAAGGAATTATCTGGCCGGAAAGCGTTGCTCCGTATGGAGTACATTTGATAGCAATTCAGAAATCAGCGGAGGCAATTTATGAGCAATTAAACAAAGCGGGAGTTGAAGTTTTGTATGATGATAGAAAAGATATATCGGCAGGAGCCAAATTTGCAGATGCGGATTTAATAGGAATTCCGGTTAGGCTACTTGTAAGTGAAAAAGCCGGTGATAAAATTGAGTGGAAAAGAAGAGGCGAACAAAAAACAGAACTTTTGAGCACTGAAGAAGTCTTTAAGCATTTAATTTAATTCTCTATTTTTCTGCCTTTTGTTGTGCGTTCTCTATTGTTTTTTTTTGATTGTTCGGGAATATTTTTTGGTTTTTTATCCTGAGTTGCCGGATGCAAAATAGTGAGAAAGCCCGTTCTGTCTATATAAAGTGGAGGTATTTCATTGACAATTTTACATAGTTTTTCTATATTCATGATGTATTTAAATAAAGTGATGGACTGTTTTTAACAAATATCAATACATAAGTCAATATTTTTTAAAACTTTACTCTATTGACTTTTTGATTTAGCCCGTGTATACAATATGAAAATGTAACTATCCCAAATAAGATGATTGAGCGTAAATTTTCATTTCAGGTTGTTCGCGAAGAAAGCGAGCTAAAAAATTTAAGAAATCAGGATATCGAAAATATAAAAATTGTCTTAGAAAATATGGGCAAAAAATATTATTCAATTCTCGATATCGGCAGAAGTTTGGGCTTTAAAGTTTATGAAGATGCAAAAATAGTCCAAAGTTCAGAATTAATTCGCGGAACTGCCCGGAATTTAGGAATAGCTACAGCTGGTGAAAGAAAACCTAATTTTTCCCTGGAAGATGCCCAGAAAATAGCGGTTGAATTAGCGTCCGGAAAATCTGAAGAAATCTCCCAAAAAGAAATTGGCGTTATTGAAAATTCGGCGAATCAAATAAATAATGAAAATCAGGAATTTTCGTTTAAAGAGAAAAAAATAATTCTTTCCGGATTTACCTCTGCAGAGATGAATATGCTGAGAATTTTTGCAGAGACTGCAGGGGAAAATCCAATTTCCGGTCCTTTACTGGCGGAAAAAATGTATGGCAATGAAATTGAGCCTAAGATTGCCAGGAATAGAGCATACGCTGTTCTTCACAATTTACGCAAAAAATTAAAAGAACACAATTTATTTATTGCAACCAAAGAAACAAGAGTAGGCAAAAACAGGGGGAATAGAACCGTTGCCTATCATTTGATAGATAAAAGTGATTCTGTCAAAATGGATAATCTGGAAAAGAAACTTGTTGAAAGTGAAATTCCTGCCAAAGAAGACATTTTTGTTGCAAAAAGGGAAACTGAAAATTGGGATTTTAGAAATCAAGGAATTGCTGCATTAACATTAACTGAATTTTCAGATAAAAAGAAGGAGCCGGATCTTGACTCTTCTCCTCTTGAGGATGGCGAAATCTACGTAATTATTCAATGCCTTTTAGCTGCGGAGAACAAAGAGTTATTTACGACTCTTTCTGTAAACATGGAGCCTCTCGATACAGAAGAGATAAGAAGATTATTCAATAGAGTGAGGGTGAAATTGGGTAAAAACGGAATTTGTAAAACAGATTTTATGAAGGAAAATATTTCATCTGCCCGCATCAAGCTTAAATCTTTTGCGAAAAGTCCGGAAAAATACTATAGACTATGTGATAAAAAAAGTGCGCAGCTTTTACTTGATTGTTTGGATCCTGTAAAAGTAAATAATCATTTTTTAGATGAACTTTTTATTAAGCAAGTTGCAGATTTTCAAAAGACTATGGCAAGAACGGAAGTTTAAAATTAAGAATTTTTGCCCAAAAAATAGTGTAGACTGCAATGAAGATTAAGCCCACAAATCCATATAAAATAGGCGTTATTACGTTTTTCTTTTTCACGACTACAGTTTGAGTCTCAGGTGCAGGCGCTGTAAAATTAGAAGAAGTGGCTGTTGGAGTAGCTGCAACTTCAGAATTCATCTGAACGAAATTAGAACTGGGTTGTGTAGGCATGGCTGATTCTGGCATCGGGGCGGGTTGATATTGAGGATTAATTGCGGGTTGAGGCTCGGTAGCAGGGTCGGAAGGCATGGTAGGCTGCATTTGAGGTTGGTTGGTTGGAATTGCATCGAAAGGAGAAGCTGCAGGAGTCTGTACCTGAGTTATGGGGGCTTGAGGCTCCGGAATCGTGGTTCCCATTACACGTTGATAAGCTTCTCTCAGTTTGGGATCAAGGCCTGCCAGTTTTTGTGGATCCATAAAATTCTCCTGTAAATATAGTCTTTTATTTTAATTAATTTGTCAAGTAGATAGGTGTGCTGTATACTTAATCGTATGAAAATTATTGTTACCCATACCTCACCTGATATAGATGCTATAGTATCGGTGTGGCTTATCAAAAGATTTTTACCCGGATGGGAAACAGCCGTTGTAAAGTTTGTAGCAGCAGGAGAGAGAATTGACAGCGGAAAATGGAAAGATGCAAATCAAAAGTCTCCGCTGGAATTAATTGAAGATGACGAAATAATTCATGTTGATACAGGATGCGGCCCTCTGGATCATCATCAAACCGCATCCGACAGAATATGCGCAGCAAGTTTGGTATGGGATTACGTTAAGACTAAGAGTGAAGAGTTAAAAATTAAAGACTCAAAAAAAATTAAAGATAGGATAGAGGCAGTTTCTAGAATGGTAAAAGTTACCGTGGATATAGATCATTTTAAGGAAATTTTCCGCAAAGATGCATTGGCAGATTATCATGAGTTTGATTTGATAAGCATTTTGGACGGACTTAAATTTCAATTTCCCAATCAGGATGATTATTGTACCGAATTTATAAGCAAATCTTTGGATGCAATTTTGCATCAGTTTGAAAACAGAATCTGGGCGGAAAAGGAAATTGCCAAAAACGGTCAAGAATTTAAAACGAAATTCGGAAAGGGAATCGGCTTTGAAATTATCAATGACTCTGTTATTAAATTAGCTCAGAAAATGGGATACGTAATAGTACTTCGAAAAGATCCAAGAAAAGGATATGTTAGGATAAAAGCAATTCCTGCGACTGATAAAATAAATATTGATTTGACCTCTGCTTGCAAAAAGTTGAAGAAGCTGGATCCGGATGCAACATGGTATTTACATGTTTCCAAAAAAATGCTTCTTAACGGATCAGCAAAAAATCCTAAAATGAAACCAACAACGCTTTCTTTGGGAGAAATAATAGAAATTCTTAAAAGAGCGTAATAACCCAAGAGGCAAATAATCTAATAAGCAAATCAATGTAAAAATGACTTAATGCAAAATTTTGAATTCTAAATTTGATGATTGAGTTGTTTATTTGTTTATTGGTAGCATTGATAATATTATGACTGGTTGTGTTTTTTGTAAAATCAGAGACAGGGTTATTCCTAAAGAATTTATATTCGAAGATGAAGATATAATGGCTTTTCCGGACATAAATCCTGTCAAACCCATCCATGTTTTAATTATTCCTAAGAAACACATTGAAGATTTTCTAGATGTTGACGATGGCATTCTTTGGAATAAATTGAAAAAAACAACGCAAAAAATGGTAAATAAATTTAAATTAGAAAATAAAGGATACAGAGTTGGGGTTAACGGCGGGGGAGCACAAATTATTAAACATCTCCATATCCATCTGATAGGTCCTCTGGGTAAAGATGCCTCAATTTAGAAGTTTGACTATTTACTCTGTTTTGGGTTTAGAGTAAAATAGATGAGTAGAAAACTGTCCGCCTAAGCTTAGCATTCGGCTTTTCAATTCTGTTCGAGTAGCCTCATGCTTCACTTTAGCGACGGATTTAAGAAGTTCTAGGTGCTCGCAAGCTCATAGAGAGGTTATAAAGGGGGTGTTTTATTTATGGTAGTAGTTAAAAAAATGCCGGGAGATAGCGACGATACGTTGATCAGAAAATTTCAAAGAAAAGTCTTGAACGAAGGGATTATTCCTGAGGCGAAAAGACGTGCTTTTTATTTGAAGCCGTCACTTGCCCGAAAGCAAAAAAAAGAAGATTCGAGACGCGCAAAAAAGATGTGGGTTTAATATCAGAGACAGTGATCTAGCGAAACTATGGAAAAAGTAACAATCCCAATTTTTGTAGAAAGCAGATACAGAGTTAACAGAAAACGTATCAAAAAAGTTATTTTCAAAGTATTGACAGAACATGAAATTAAAGGACCGGTTGAGGTTTCTGTTGCAATTGTCGGGGATAGAAAAATGCGGGCTTTAAGCAAAAAATATAAGGGTGAGGATAAAACAAGAAATGTTTTATCTTTTTCTTTATCTGAAGGTGGCTCGACCTATTTACCAAGTGAAGTGTTAAGACTCGGAGACATCGTGATATCTTACCCTCAGATTATAAAAGAAGCGTCCGAAAAAGAAGTTCTTGTTGATGACAAAATTGACGAATTAATAGAGCACGGAACGTTACACTTATTGGGAATTAATCATGAGTAGGTTATGGTTTTCTATCGAAAATTTCGTCCCCAAACAATAGAGGAGCTGGATAGTAAAGAAGTCAGAGAGAAGCTTTATAATGCTTTGAAAAGCCCCGAAATTTCCCACGCATTTCTTTTTACCGGTCCAAAAGGTCTGGGAAAGACGTCGGCAGCCCGAATAGTTGCTAAATCTCTGAATTGCGAGAAAAAAACAAAGGGAATTGAGCCGTGCAACAAATGCAATCAGTGTATTTCCATTACTAACGGAACCAACATGGATGTTTTGGAAATTGACGGTGCATCAAATAGAGGGATAGATGAAATTCGTGATCTTCGTGAAAAAATAAAATTGTCGCCGATGAGCGCCCGCAAAAAAATTTATATCATTGATGAAGTTCACATGCTTACAGCAGAGGCTTTTAATGCGCTTCTTAAAACTTTGGAAGAGCCACCGTCCCACGTTGTTTTTATTCTTTGTACAACCGAGCCCCATAAAGTACCTGCAACAATTTTGTCGCGTTGTTTACGCATGCAATTTAAAAAAGCAACGGAGGAGGAATTGATACGCTCATTTGAAAGAATAATCAAGAAAGAAAAACTTAATGGAGAGAAAAATGCTTTACGTTTAATTGCCAATCTTTCGGATGGAAGCTTTAGGGATGGAGTCAAAATTTTGGAAGAAATGGCGCAAGTAGCCAGGAATAAAAAAATTACGGAAGAATTAGTTCAGAAAAATTATTTGATTGCCAGCATTCAATATCAGATAGCTCAAGTGATCAGGTCTTTTGAGGAGAAAAATACTAAGAAAGCCCTAGAAGTGGTTGCCAAGCTTACGAGTGAAGGAGTTGAGATGGGGCATTTTTTGCAGGGATTGATTGAAACCTTGCATAACAGTTTGCTTCTGAAGGTGGGAGTGGAATTGGCAGGAGATTCAGCATTCATAATAGATAATTCAAAGCTAGAGGTTAGAGAAATAAAGAGATTAATCGAATTATTATCAGTTGCAAAAAGCGAACTGAAGTACGCTGTTCTTCCTCAGATTCCTTTAGAGTTGGTAATTATAGAATGGTGTTCTTTTATTCGGGATCCCGTTCCGGTTTTCCTTCCTGAGAATCGTTCTTCAGCTTCGTCTCAGATAGGCGTTGCTAAAAGCCCTTCCGATCATGCCCCTCAATTAACCGCATCTCCTGTAAAAAAAGATACCGTTAATATTGTTCAACAGGATATTGCAAAATATAGCGAAAATGATGCTTTGTGGAATGCTTTGATAGATAAAGTAAAAACTTATAATCACTCTATCGCCGGAGTTTTGCGTGGATGCAATATCAAAAATTATGACGGTAAGCTATTATTATTGGAAACGAATTTTAAATTTCACAAGGATAAATTAGGTGAAATAAAAACAAAGGAGATAATTGAAAAAGCCTGCCAGGAAGTTACCAGAAAAAATGTTAAAATAATTGTAGAATTAAAAAAACCCGCCTAAATTCAGCATTCGGCTTTTCAATTCTGTTCGAGTAGCCTCATGCTTCACTTTAGCGGCGGGCAAAAGGGGGTGAAAAATTAATGCTTAATCCGTTTCAAAAAGTAGGACAATTAAATGAAATGAGAAAACAGGCTATGGAGATTCAAAAACAGCTTCAGGCCGAAGAAGTAAATATTGATAAAAATGGCGTTCAAGTTGTTATTTCAGGTGATCAAAAAATTAAAGAACTCTCATCCAACGGAAAATCAGATAATGAAATAAAAGAAGCAGTTAATGAAGCAATTAAAAAATCTCAGGAAGTAGCCGCCAAAAAACTCTCCCAAATGGGAGGAGGCTTGGGTGGACTTCTGGGAGGAATGTAATACAAATTCTCTGTTGATAAGATAATTTCTTGAGAGTAAAATAGAGATAGTGAAAATATTTTCCGGTACTTCCAACAAAGCGCTTGCCCAAAAGATTGCAGAAAATTTAAATACTCCGCTTTCCGATTTGGAAGTATTTGTATTTCCCGATGGGGAAAAACGCATCAGAATTTTAGATAAAGTTTTAGGCGAGAATGTTTTTATCGTCCAATCAACTTCTGCTCCGGCGGATGAAAATTATATGCAGCTATTTTTTATTATAGATGCTTTAAAAAGAGCCGGTGCGAAATCGACGAAAGCGATTATTCCGTACTTGGGTTATCAAAGACAGGATCATCTGTTCAGGGAAGGGGAGGCAGTTTCACTTGACGTAGTGGCAAATCTCTTAAAATTGGGAGGAGTCGATGAGGTAATTTCACTTGACCTGCATTCTATAAAAATTCCGGAAGTTTTTAAAGTAAAGTTAACTCATCTGTCCGTACTTACTCTTTTTGCGGAAAAAATTAGAAAAATGGGCAATGACATAACTTTAGTCTCTCCCGATATGGGCGGAATAAGAAGGATTAAGCTTTTATCGAAATTATTAGGAGATGCTCCTTATGTAATTATTGAAAAGAATAGGGATTTGGGAACAGGTAGGGTAACCGCAAATAAAATTCAAGGAATTCTGAGCAAGAAAGCAATTATAGTTGATGATATGATTTCCAGGGGAGATACAATTACTATGGCTGCTGATCTTTTAATAAGTAGCGGGGCAGAAGAGGTGAGTGTATTTGCAACCCATCCGGTTTTTTCCAATAACGCGCCAAAAACCCTTCAGGAGTCAAAAACAGAAAGAATATGCGTCACGGATACGATTTCTGTGCCGGAAGAAAAAAGATTTCCCAAACTCGAAGTTATCTCAGTCTCAAGAATAATAGCAGAAAATATCAAATCCGCATGAAGATTCCTAAGGCAATACAAAATTTAATTGAGTCTTTCGAGAGGTTGCCGGGCATTGGGAATAAAACAGCCCAGCGTCTGACGTTTTATCTTCTCCATGTGCCGCAAGGTGAATTAGATAACTTTGCTTCTTCAATTCAAAAACTAAAAAAAGAGACAATTTTTTGTTCAACCTGTTTTACTATTGCGGAAACTGATCCCTGCGATCTTTGTTCAGATTCAAGAAGAGACCGGTCCCTTGTTTGCGTAGTGGAAGAACCATTGGATGTTTTGGCGCTTGAAAAAAACGGAAGATACAAAGGCGTATACCATGTGCTTCATGGAAGAATAGATCCTCTTAATAATATTGGGCCGGATGAAATCTACATCAAGCAACTTTTAAATAGAGCTTCAGGAAAAGAGGTAAAAGAGATCATTTTAGCCACGAACCCAACCATGGAAGGTGAAGCAACGGCTATGTATATTGCTAAACAAATCAAAAATCAAAATGCAAAAATAAAAATTACCAGAATCGGAAGAGGGTTACCTACAGGTGCAGACATTGAATATGCCGACGAATTAACTTTGCAGCGGGCAATGGAGGGCCGGAGAGATTATTAATTTTAGGGTATAATAATGGCTATGGACGATACGGGTATTTTAGGAGGAACACTAAATCAGCTTGGACAGATAGTCAAGCAGACAGGCAAACAAGTCGTGAAATTGCCGGAAGAAATGGCTAAAGATGCGGCTGGACAAATCGGAGGGCAAAAAATGGTTGCTTCTCCCGCCGTCTCCGGCGATCCGGAACAGCAACAATGGAAATCGGATGAAGAAAGAATAAAATTTCTGAAAGGTCTTTATGGATCCAAAGATCAGGTTTCTTCTTTAAGTCCGGACGCAAAAAAAACTAGCGCCAATCCATTAGTAAGCTCAAAAGACAAACCGTCTGAACTTCAAGAGCAAATTAAAACTAAGTCACCTGAGGAACAGAAAAAAATAATTGAACTTCGCAATCAATTGCACCAGGAAAATTATTATAATCCGACTTTCAGCCTTCCCAAAAAACAGGAAGAAAGACCGGCGGAAAAAATCGAAAATGAAAAGAAAAAAGAACTGCAGGATTTGCAAAAAAAAGATGAGAAAGCTCCGCCTCCGCTGGCAGTAGTCCGGGAGCAAAACAAGATGGAAATGTTCAGGGGGGTAGCGGGGTAAATTATGTTAAGAATTTATAATACCTTAAGTCGTAAGATTGAAAATTTTAAACCGCAGAATCCGCCATTGGTAACAATGTACGCCTGCGGACCGACAGTTTATGAATATGCGCATATCGGGCATATGCGTAGATACGTCGGTGACGATATTTTGGTCCGCATTTTGGAATATAACGGCTTTAAAGTTAAAGAGGCAATGAATATTACGGATGTCGGACACCTAACGTCGGATTCCGATACCGGAGAGGACAAAATGGAAAAAGGAGCCCGCAAATTCGGTTTAAGCGTTTGGGAAATTGCGAAAAAATTTGAAAAACAATTTTTCAATTCCTTGGATGCCTTAAATATACAGCGTCCTGATATTCTAATGCATGCCACAGACTATATCAAAGAACAGATTGTTTTTATTCAGATTCTAGAGCAAAAAGGTTATACCTATAAAATTGATGATGGAATTTATTTTGATACTTCAAAATTTCCAAATTACACCAAACTTTCCGGTCAAAAAGCAGAAGATTTAAAAGCAGGAGCAAGGATAGAAATGGTAAAAGGCAAAAAACATTTAACGGATTTTGCACTTTGGAAGTTCTCCCCAAATCTGCCGGCCGGCGGAAAAAAGCGCCAAATGGAATGGGCAAGTCCGTGGGGAGTTGGTTTCCCGGGATGGCACATTGAGTGTTCCGCAATGGCAATCAAGGGTTTGGACACGGAAACGTTGGACATTCATACCGGCGGAATTGATCATATTGCAATTCATCACGCCAATGAAATTGCGCAAAGCGAAGCAGCAACCGGCAAGCAATTTGTAAGATATTGGGTTCATCATAATTTTTTACATGTTGACGGCAACAAAATGAGCAAAAGCGCTGAAAATATTCATACGGTTGAAGATGTTCTCAGAAAGGGGTTTGACCCATTGGCGCTTAGATATCTTTATTTGCAAACTCATTACCGGCAGGAAATGAATTTTACCTGGTACTCTATGGGGGCAGCGCAAATCGCGTATAAACGATTGATTGAGGAAGTTGCGAAATTAAAAAATCCCAAAGGAGAGATTCCGGAATTTGAAAAAAAGTTTTTGGAGGCAATAAATGATGATTTGAATCTGCCTAAAGCTTTGGGTTTAGTGTGGGAATTAATAAAATCCGATTATCCGGATAGCGCCAAAGCGGAAAGTTTGTATAAAATTGATCAAGTTTTAGGATTGGATTTGGAAAAATCCCGCGAGAAGAAAAAAGTTTTAAAAATCATTTTGCCAAGTGAGATACAAAAACTTATTGAAGAGAGGAATCAGCTGCGAAAGCAGGGAAGATTTACCCAAGCGGATTACCTTCGTAACAAAATTAAAAAATTAGGATATTTAATCAAAGATACAAAAAAAGGAATGGAAATTGAAAAAATCTGATAATTTAAATTTTTGGAAAGTTTTGGCGTACGGATTTGCGATTGCCTCTGTTGGCATTTCGATTGCGGTTATAGGATTTTTATTAACGTCAAAGTGACTTTAAAAAATTGAGAGTTTCTTCTGCGGAATTAAATTTCATAAGGCGCATCCGCACAGTGTGTGCGTTGGGTGTTTCTGAAATGTAAATTTTGTAATACTTTTTCATTAAAGAAAAGTTTTTAGTTTTTCCCCAGGTTTTATCAAAAAGAGTAATGTGCTTAAGCAAAAGTTTTATTCTTTCCTGATAAGAAATTTTTGCCGGATCAATGTTTTTGTTATAAATCCAAAGATTGTCAAAAATTCCGCGGCCGACCATGACTCCGTCAAGATTATATTTTTCAGACTTTTCCATTGCCTCTTGGTAACTTTTTATATCCCCATTGCCGATAATTAAAGTTTTTAATTTTAGAGAGTCTCTTAATTTGACAACTTTGCCGATCTCGTTCCAATGGTTGGGTGTGTCAGACATTTCCGCAACTGTCCGTCCATGAATTATTAGGCAATCAAGATTTAATTTCAGCAAAAAAGAAGCCCATTCTTCTGTCTGAATATTCTTAATTCCAATTCTGGTTTTAATACTTATTGGTAATCCGCCTGCCCCTTTTTTAGTTGCCAAAATAATTTCTTTTGCCAAGGATTTATTGTCGATTAGCCCGCCGCCTAAGCCTTTTTTAATAACTGATTTTTCCGGACAGCCCATGTTAATATCAATTCCGTCAAAGCCCATACTTTTTATTAATTTTGCGGTTTCTAAAAAATTCTTGGGGCTGCCGCCCCAGATTTGTGCAACAATCGGGCGTTCAATTTCCGTAAAAACTAATCTTTTTCCAACTTTGTTCCGTCCGCGGGAGCACATTCCTTCAACATTGGTAAATTCTGTAAAAAATACATCGGGACGAGCGCACTTAGCGATAATTTGTCTGAAAACCGTGTCAGTTACATCTTCCATTGGTGCCTGAATCAAAATCGGTTTTTTTAATTCTTTCCAAAAATTACTCATTGAAATACTATTTT
>CAIQLZ010000068.1 GCA_903872785.1 Candidatus Levyibacteriota bacterium | reverse complement strand
TTTCTTTGTCGGTTAAGAGTTTGAAATTGTCAATTTTACCGCCATTAACTTCAAGAGTGTAATCGTTTCCGCTTGTTCCGGGCTGTTTTTGTATAAAAAGCGGCAAAGATCCGTCTTTTACTTTAAATGGCAGAACATAAGAAATTGAAAGCTCTGCGGAACCAAGCGGTCTTACGGTAAGAAAACCTTCAAAAACTGTTTTTCCCAACTCATCATAAGAAATTATTTTTACTTCCGATCCATTGCTGTCTGTCAATTTGCTTCCCAGCGGCACATAAATCCTAAACCAATCTCTTAAAACCGCATTTATACAAAGATTTCCCCGTTCCAAATTACAATCCGACGGCGCATGAGGATTTTTGTAATTTATCGTAATTCTCTTGGTTATAGTCTTATCCGAAGCTACCTCGTAATTTTGGGTTACAGCCTCAGTAACAAACAAATTGGATTTTGCTCCTCCGAAATTAGCTTCATTAATATGCAGATAATCGCCTTCGAAAGGCCTTATTCTGCCTGCTGCATTCAGCGCCTCTATTCCGCTTTGGGCATCTTTATTATAGATATCAAACAGAATATGTTTTTGCTGCACTTCGGCCAATATGTCTTGGAATAAAGGTCCCCAATATAATTTGGGCGAAGATTTAAGAGCCTTATCCATAATGGCATACAAAAGCGAACCGATAAGGTCTTTTCTCTGAGCCTGAACAGCCGCAAGTGTCGTAACTTTTAAATCTACGCTTTTAGGAGTTGAAATAAGACTTTCCAGCTCATAAATAACTTGAGGGCAATCGCAGCGGGAATCGTTTTGGCTGGTAAATTTAATTCCGTCTGCATACACTTCATCATCCAATATTTTAATTGTCGAGACTAAAACATTGGTGTCCAAAGCGATAATTCCGTCCACATTTACATAGCCGGCTGCCTTCTTATAGAGGCTATTAAAGGTCTCCATAGAAGTTATAAAATCAGGAGAAAGATTTGAATCTCTCAGATTAAAAAGCGGAACCAGAGGAAGATATTTAAGAATTGGCGCCGGCGCCTTGGACTTTCCGGAAATTCCATTATCAAGATTGTAGATATCGCTTGCGCTATCTACATGCAGGACGCCGCTTGCAATTCTGAAAATGGCATAAGCTGTAATAAAGCCGCCTGTCGGACGAAGTTCTTTATCATTCTGAAACAAAACTAAATATTTCTTTTCTTTAGGATCACCCAAAAGGCTCGGAAGAAGTTTAATTAGAGGTTTTGCATCAGAAACAAATATAACACCCTGATCAACTATCTGCCTTGCATCAGAAAGCCCTTTCTTAATTTTTCCTCCTCCGAACAGGACAGGATAATGATTCGGATCAACAGCATCTATTTCTTTTTTCGCTCCTTCCATTTGTATGGCAATATCATCAATGTGGGGAGTAATTTTGCCCATGGTTGTAACTGCGGTTTGTATTCTCTGTGAAGCTGTCCCTCCAACAAAACTTCCTTTTCCTTTAAGCCCTAAAATATCTGCATAAGGGGCTACTGAATCAATAAAAACTCTTGCTGCAGAAAGCCCATAAAATCCTGCTTTTACTAAATGCTGACTGTCTGCATAGTATATGCTTAGAATCGGAAAAAATTTAACGAAGCTAATTGTATCCAAACTCTTCTGAGTCTGAGTTAATTTTTCTTTTGTTTTATCAAGATTTACAGAAGCTTCCTCTATGTTTTGCTTTTTCAACGCATCTACTGTAACTTTTACCTGCGCAAATGTAGCCTGAGCATCTGAATAGACTTTTTGTACCGGGGCTATCAGGATCAATCCAAAAACAACTAAGGCAACTATTACAACACCAAGCAAAATTACTGTTTTTTTTGGAAAATTCATTTTTACTTTAGATCTAGGTCTGTTATTAATGACATTAAACCCTGCAGGCTGGGAAGAGGCAGTTCCCAGGTCAATCTTCCTAAATCCTTCCATCTTTTAATCATAAACAAAAGGGCTAACTCATGTCAACTGCGAATAGCTCTACAATGCACCACGCCCTGTAACCATGGCCCAAGGAGTCTTCAGGATAATCAAAAGATCGTAAAGAAGAGATCTTTTCTTAACATAAGATGCATCCATCTTGATACGTTTATCAAAATTTATCTCACTTCTTCCTGAAACCTGCCAATATCCTGTAACTCCAGGCTTAACAGATAGTACAATTTTTACAGAATCAATCGTCTGAGGATATTTTTTTTGCTGATTTTTCAATTCATCAGGATAATAAGCCCGAGGACCAACTAAACTCATCTCGCCTTTTAAAATATTCAAAGCCTGGGGAATCTCATCTAAAGAATGTTTCCTTATAAATCGTCCGACCGCAGTTATTCTGGGATCATCCTTTAATTTGTAACTTCCTTTTTTGTAAGCATTATATAATTTAGAGTATTGGGGATCATCACGCAACATCTGATGAGCATTCTCCACCATGGATCTGAATTTATACATCTTGAAAGGCTTACCGTTTTTCCCAACTCGCTGAGGAGTATCGGCCAGAATTGGCCCTTTTGAATCCAGCTTTATCGCTATGGCGATTATTATAATTACCGGAGAAAAAAATATTAACAAAAAGATTGACGAAACAATATCCATTGCCCTTTTTGCAAATAAATAATCATTTCCTTTTTTAATTTCTGTTATCTGTGCGTCTTCCATAGGCTATGTCAGATGTCTGTGTGGGGTATCTTCTAATTTTTCAACTATTTTTTTTATTTTGGGGACAGAATTTTTACTGCAAATCAAAAGTACATCATCTGTATTTATGACAATCATCTTTTCAAGATCAATTCCCACAATTAACTGATCTGTGTAGTTAAAAACTAAATTATCAGAAGAATCATTTATGAGAATCTTTCCTTTTGTCACATTTTCATTTGATGTTTTTTCCAATGCCTCTTTCAGCGCTTCCCATGCTCCAACGTCACTCCACCCCAGATCTGCTGCGATAACAGAGACATATCCGGGATTTATTTTTTCCAAAACTGCATTGTCAAAACTTATTTTTTCAAGTCCCGGATATACAGTCTCCACAGTTTTATTGAAATCATCAGTCCCGATAGAACTTTGTATCTGCTCCAAACCTTTGTATAGCTTCGGAACAAAGGCCTTAAATTGGCTTAATATAAATCTGGGAGTAGTAACGAAATATCCGGGATTCCAGGCAAAATTATCAGAGCTTAAAAACTGCTCTGCCTGACTTAAAGTTGGACTGTAAATAAGTTTTTTAAATTTAAAAATCTTTGTTCCCCTTATTTCCGCTGTTTCCTGACCGAATTCTATCCAGCCCAAATTTTGATTAGCAAATCTTGCCCTTTGCCCGATAAGCACCAGTGAATTATTATTTTTCTTAACAAGATCTTGAGCAAAATGCAAAACTTCGCGGAATCTTCTTTCTTTTTTCATAAAATGATCGCTCCACAGAATTGCAACAGGAGAATCCGGATGATCTTTTCCGACAATAGACATTGCCATACCAACCGCGGGGCCAACATCTCTTACTGCCGGTTCGAGAATAAAATTCTTATCCGGAATTTTAGGAAGCTGCTGTTTAACAATTTTTTCATATTTTTTCCCTGTTGCAATGTAAATATCCTCAAATTTAAAATCAGGCGTAAGCCTGTCAACTGCCAACTGCAACGTAGATTTGTCACCGAGGATTTTTTCGAATTGTTTGGGGCTATTTTTTCGGGAAAGCGGCCAGAGTCTCGTTCCTACTCCTCCTGCAAAAACAACAATCTTCATATTACTTCTCTTTCTTTATGTCATCCGGAAATTGATTTAAAATCTCTTCCGTAAATTGTCTCTTAAACTGATTAAAGCTAAATTTTTCAGCTTGCTTAAAACAATCATTTGAATTAATTTTTAGGTCACTAAATTGCTTTATCGTCTTAATCAAGCTCTCAACATTTGATTCATCAAAAAAAATGCCTGTTTTCCCTTCTATAATTGTTTCCAGAGCTCCACCGCCCTTAAAGGCTATAACAGGCTTACCAAAACTCTGCGCTTCCAAAATTGTCAGTCCAAAATCTTCAATGCCCGGAAAAACCAACGCACGGCACCCACTATAATACCTTACTAACTCTTTATCCGTCAAGTTTCCCAAAAACTCAATTGTTGATCCGGCTATTTTTTTCAGACTTCCTTCTTCCGACCCAACTCCGACTATTTTTAACGAAAGCTTTAATTCATTAAACGCTTTTATTGCCAAATCAATTTTTTTATAAGAAACTAAACGGGAAACTATTAAAAAATAATCATCTTTTATTTTTTCTGAATTTTGAATTTCGATTGGATTTTGAATTTCTGCCGGCGGATACACCACAGCTGATTCCCTGCCATAATATTTCTCAATTCTAGTCTTAACTTCTTTTGAAATTGCAATAAATTTATCCGGACGGCTACAGGCAATTTTATCCCAAAATTTTAAATACCAAACAACGGGCATTGAAAAAAATTTCAGTAAGGGATTTTTAAAATATTCAGCATATCCGCTCCACAAATATCTTGTCGGAGTAAGGCAATAGCAAATGTGTTTTGTTTGAGGCTTGGTAATAATGCCTTTTGCTGCTTCCGAAGTTACGGAAATTACCAAATCAAACTCGTTAAAATTAAAACTTTCAAAAGCAATCGGCATTAAAACAGCATAAAATTCATGATGATTGGCGAAGGGAAAACTTTGCAGAAAAGACGTTTTTACATCAAAAACACTTGCCCACGGGGCTTTTTTCTTATCATAAACAGAAGTATAAAGCGAAGCCTTAGGAAACAGCTTATGAAGAACAAGTAAAACTCTCTCCGCTCCTCCCCATTTATTTACCCTGTCATAAACTAACGCAACTTTCATAGATTTTCAACGTCTGCCTTGCCATTTTCTGCCAGGAAAAAAGCTTCGCCCGTTCTATCCCCCTCTTTTTTTTATCATTATAATAATCTTGATTGTCATGACGTACCTTTCTTAATTTTTCCGCCATATCGCCAATATTATACGGATCAAAATAGACCGCTGCCTCCCCGCAGATTTCCCGAAGAGACGGAATATCAGATGCCAGAACCAAACATTTATTTGCCATTGCTTCTAAAGCCGGCAGTCCGAATCCCTCCATTAAAGACGGCATTACCAATCCCAAAGCATTTAAATACAAATCAGCTAATTCCTCATCATTTGCTTCCCCAGTAAATCTGATTATTTTCCCCAAACCCAAATCCTCAATTTTTTTTCTTAATCTTCTATAAAAAACGTCTTCCCTGCCTGCCAAAACTAAAGATGTTTTTGGACTTTCCTTAACAAGGATACTAAACGCTTCGACAAATCTGTCTAAATTTTTGTGGGGATAAGCATTGCCGACATAAAGGAAATAACTCTCTCCTGAAAAATTTTTCAACTTTTGATTTTTTAGCTTATCATCTACCCCTTCGTAGATTACCGCTATTTTATCTTTCTTAATTTTCAGATCCGAAATTATATTTTGTTTTGTAGCATTGGAAACAGCTATAATTTTCTGTGCTTTTTGCGCGGCTTTTTTAATAACAAACTTGTAAGATAATAATTTAATCTTATAAATTAAAGAAGAATGGGTCGATGCCTGTCCGGTCGGAAAGTAGTGCATAATCAAATCATGAATGGTAACTACAAAAGGTTTACTGTAGGAAACCGGAACGGAAAAATACGGAAAATGCATGAGATCAATACCTTCCTTTTCAATAGCCCCGGGAAATTTTAATTGCTCTCTCAATGTATGCCAGTGAATATCCGTAAATACTTTTCTGAAATTCGAAGGCAAAGGCGGATTCCCCGATCCTTTCCTCAAAAAAAGCACATATTTATTCTTTTTGTCTATGTCTGCCAAATTATAAATCAAATTCCTGATATAACGGCCTACCCCTGATTCATTCCAGAGTCTGGCGTCAATTCCGATCTTCATAAATGAATTATATCTTACTTTACCATTAATTTACAGGAACTAAGTCTTAACAGATGTAGCTTGAGGATGTCCGGAAGAGGATTCCGCTGATTTTTCAATCGTTAATGCCTATCTTGAGTTTATCCAGTTGAAACATAAGCTCACCGTCCGGCCGCGTAATACTCATAAACTTCAGATAATTTTTAGGGAGATGGCAATCAAACTGATCAACGTAGACAGTCTTGGCCATTGCATATGAAAGTGCGCGGGGATCATTTGTCGGACATGGAGCTTCAACAAAAACCAGATTTTCAAACTTTAAGCCGTTTGAATCCCGCGGGGATCCGATTACCTGATAATAATACGGGTCAACCTTATTGTAAAAAAGATAAAATATCAAACGGTTAGCCTCCTGGGAAGTCATAATGACCCTATACCCCTCCCCGGAATATTTATTAACGGCATCTACTAATTCTTTTTCTCCCTCGTTTCTGTATATCGGCTGATAACGGAAACCTTCCACGAAATAGCTGTATAAAAAAGTAAAAGTACTAAATAGTGTAATTAAAACCGTAACTGTAATTATTAAACCTTTTATTTTACTATTTTTAAATATATTCATAAACGTATAAAAACCTAAAGCCGCAAGCATGACAAATGCGGGAAGCATCATGATAGATCTTTGAAAATGAGGAATATCCTCATAAGTTAAGGCCGCCGGAATAGATCCCACTATAAGCCAAATGAGTATTGATCCGACCGCGGAAAAAATGAATTTCCAGTCTTTAATTGCCCCTGCGATGATCACGGAAAGGCCGATCAGAAAAAATAGCCCTTCAATTAAATAAAAATTTCCGCTTCCTGAAACCATGTAGCGCGGCGGAAGACCTCCTTTAAAAAATAAGAAATCCGAATCAAAATGCTGAAAATAATTTCCGATAATGGTAAGCGGATAGTTAATTAATTCATTGTGTAAAATTCTGGCTATCAAAAGGGAATGTCCGGCTGAATAGCCTACCTGCTTATCTATCAGCATTTTTGTCGCCGGAGTACTAAAAACACTTATATCAACAGGTCTGTTCGTTCCGTTTGAAAATCTGAAAATCAAAAAAAGCGAAATCAGAATAATGAGAGATGAAAGACAAAATGACTTGAGAATCTTTCCTTCTTTCTTTCTGTTAAACCAAATACAACCGAAAAAATAGACAAGCATAACCGGAACAAAAAACCTTGCTGCATGATAAAAAAAGAAACTGAGGATAAATGAAATTGCCGAAAGAATAACGGCGCTTTGTTTTTTCAGCCGCACGAATCTATACATAAAATACATTCCTACAATTACGAAAAACTGAGCGACAATACTTTCCGAAGTCGAACGGGAAGCAATTATCTGCCAGGGAGTAATTACCATAAAACCGGCAGCAATAATAGCTATAATCTGATTTTGAAAAATCTCCAGACATAAAAAGTAAAATACCAGAACAGATAAAGACCCTACAAAAGCTGCCGGAAATCTTGTGGCAAAAACCGAAAGCCCGAAAACAGCAACTGACGGAACAGTCAGAAAATGCAATCCTGACGGCCTAAAATCCCCAAATTGATCAATTGCCAAGGGAAGAAAGACGTTATTTTTATCCCTAAATGTCTTTAAAAGTGAATAGGCGTTATAACCGACATGGGCCTCATCCTCATGAAAACCGTACGGAACCGTAGAAAGCGCATAAAGCCGTATTATTAATCCGAATAAAACTATTAATAAAAGCGCAATGTTTACGGGTTTTAATATTGAATTAAAATAATTCCTCATAAATTATGAAAATCTTATCAGGATAATTTTTCCTTCAAAGCAATTGCCCTATAAATAATCTTATTTATTATTTTAGGATATTTATCCTCATAATGTTTTTTGTAGAATATCCGCATGGCGTTGAAACGCGACTTGGAGGAGCGGATTTTTGTTTCTTTTGTTGCCGTAGTTATTTGTTTTGAAACAGACTTAATTCCTCCGGATACCCCTTTAAAATGCAGTATTGAGACACTGGGAACATAATAAATTTTCCATCCTTTTCTCTTAAGTTTATAGCAAAAATCTATATCCTCCCCATAGAAAAAATAATCTTCATCCCACCACAAGACATCTTCCCCTGCCTCACGCCTGACTAACATAAAAGCACCGGCCAAAGCATCTATCTCGTGGACTTTATCCGGATTCATCCAACCCAAAGTATACCCCGCAAACAAATTTGACTTGGGAAATAATTTTTCAAGTCCTGAAAAATGGGAGAAAGCATTCCAGGGAGTCGGAAAACCGCGGTGTGAGGCATCGTCTATTTTCCCGTTCGGCAGCAAAAGTTTACAGGTAGATGCGCCCACATCCTTATGGGTATCCATAAAACGAATCATTTCTTCAATTGTCCGGCCTTGTATAAGAGTGTCTGAATTTAAGAACAGGACGTAACGGCTCTTCTGTGAAACCTTTATTCCCTGATTATTTGCTTTTGAAAATCCTACATTTTTCTTATTCAAAATAATTTTGAATCCGGAAACCGGAAATTTGAAACCGGAAATTACTAGAGGCGTATTGTCAGTTGACGCATTATCAACAACTATAACTTCGAAGGAAATGCCTTTTACATTTTCCGCAATTGATACAAGGCATTTTTTAAGAAATTCCGCGGTATTATAACTGACGATAATAATCGAAAGGTCAAGCATAAGAAATTATTGATTCATAAACCGCATCCAAATCTCGGGCAATTTTTTTCCAGTTAAATTTCTCCTCAATCAGTTTTCTGGCATTTTTAGAAATCAATTCGTAAAATTTCCTATCTTCCAATATTTTTTTAATTTTTGAGGCAAAATCCCCGGCATCTTTCGCAATTACAATCTCCAAGTTTTCTTTTGCCTCTATTGCGTTGCCAAGCTTAGTTGTAATGACCGGAACGCCCGACGCCATTGCTTCCAGAATTTTAAAACTTGTTCCCCCTCCGACCCTAATCGGAGCAAGCAATAAATCGGACTTTTGGTAGATAAGCTCTGTTGCCTCAGGCGCCTGATCATCAAAGATAATATTTTTATCGCTTGTCAGATCCCTGACGGAACGGGGAATATTTCTACCGACCACCCATAACTTAAATCCTTTATCTGTCATTGACGGAATAAACTCAGCTTTGAGTTTTGGCCAAATTTCTTTGATTACCCATTCAATTGCGTCTCTATTTTGAATCCACTTAAATTCACCTATAAAAAGTATCCGCTTCCCCTCTTTCGGGGTTTGGGGTCCGGAATTTGGAATTTTAAATTTATAAATATCCACTCCGTTTGAAACAACAGTAACTGTTTTCCTTTTTTTCTCCATAATCTTCTTTTCAATTTCCGAAACCGCGATTAATTTTGTGGCTTTCATCCACATTGACTCTTCCCAGTGCTTAAGTTTTAAAACGTCAAGCTGTAAAAACGGCCTTAATAATAACGGAGCTTTATCCGCAAAACGCCTATAAACCAAATATTCTATATTATGCTCAACTAAAACAACGGGAATTTCAGTTACCGGAATATTCTGCATCACATAGGAAGTTTCGACGTGAATTAAGTCAAACTGATTTTCGCTAAGCTCTTTTTGGATTTCCAAGCGCATTACCTTATTTGTATGGCCTATTACCAAGAAAGGCAGAACTGACAAGCCGGTTCTGACAATATTATTTAAAGACCATTGTTTATTACGGGGGAAGGTAATAACTTTTTTGCAATATTTCTTAATTTCTTTAATTTCCGCTTCTCCCTGGTAATCCCTTTTTTCGCAAACTAAAGTTATCTTATGCTTGCTACTTAATTCTTTGATTAAATTATATAAACGGATATGTCCTCCGGAAAAAAGAGGATAAGGCAGATATGATGAAACTAAAAGAATATTCATCTTTAATCCTTTTCCTGAGCCAATAAACCTGCGGGAGTAGGCTTTGAAAGATCAAATATAGCGTATTTCGGAGTTATGATTACAGTTTCAAATAGTGTTTTCATATTAAGTTCTTCGGGAGTAGGATCAGCAAAAGCAATGTAGGATGCTCCTGCTTTTTTGAAATCCTTAAGTGAAGGTTCATCTTCACCCAGAGCGGAGAGATCAATCACAAAAATGCGGCAGGTAAGACCAATCTGAGGAGCTGCAAGACCCACTCCTTCAGCATTATGCATGGTCTCAAACATATCTTCCACCAGTTTTTCAAGTCCATTAAATTCCTGATCAATATCGGTGGTTATTTTTCGAAGTACGGGGTCTCCGTAT
>CAIQLZ010000067.1 GCA_903872785.1 Candidatus Levyibacteriota bacterium | reverse complement strand
TCCTCATTAAAAATTCTGGATGTTGGGGCCGGAATGTCAAGCTTTGACGTAACTGCCGAAAGGTTCGGTTGCGAAGTAACCAAATTAGATGCAAGATATTCTCCGTCTTTTGCTTATCCGTTTCCGTCTCAAAAAAACACTTCGGACAGAATTGCAGCTTATATGCAGTATCTGCCGTTTAAAGATAATACTTTTGATTATACGTTTGCCTTGTATGCTTTAGGGTGGTTGGAAAATATTAAAGAAACGAGTACAACCATTTTGGAAACTATACGTGTGACCAAGAAGGTTATAAAGATATGTCCGGTATATCCGATTACGGATGATGAGTCGTTAGTTACATTTGAAGAATATTTTAAAAATGAACCCGTGCATTTAAAACAACGTAAAATTTCTCCATATAAACCGTTTTATGGTCTTGATATTGATAAGAACAATAATGATAGTCATGATTGGCAGGCTATTGTAGGGAAATTAGAGCTTTGTATTCGGTATAATTTAAAATCGGCAGGCAGCGCATTAACTTCGATTCGTTAGGAATGTTGACAAGGATTTACTCGTGTCGCATAATGTAATAGGGCGTCGCACATTATTAAGGCTCCCCTATTATGGAAAATTTACCAGCCATAGCAAAACCCACGACAGAAATAAATAAATTTATAGATGAATTTCTTGAGTATCTTGAAATTGAAAAAAATTGTTCGAAACTGACCATCCGTGACTACAGACATTATCTGGATGTTTTTGCAGATTGGCATTTGAGAACTTGTGGTGCCAAAACCATGGGAAGTCTGGATTTGGCGACGGTTAGAAAATACCGGGTCTTTCTGGCAAACAGGGCCGATGCAAAAGGAATGACTTTGAAACGGGTTACGCAAAATTATTACGTTATCGCGCTTCGTTCGTTCCTGCGGTTTCTTATCAAAAATGACCATGAAACTTTGGAGCCTTCAAAAATTGATCTGCCGAAAACCGAAAGCAGAAGTTTGAAATTTCTGGAGCGTGAACAGATCGACCGGATTGTGACCTCAGTTGATACCTCCAAAGAAGAAGGAATTAGGGATCGGGCTATTTTTGAATTGTTATTTTCAACTGGGCTTCGTGTGTCAGAACTGGTAGGGCTTAACCATAATCAGATAAATCTGGAGCGGCGCGAGTTCGGGGTTGTAGGAAAAGGAGGACGGGCCAGAGTTGTTTTTGTTTCGGACCGGGCGGAGGAATGGGTGACGCGGTACTTAAAAGAAAGAAAAGATAATTTCAAGCCTTTGTTTATAAGATATTCAGGAAAAGTTATCGAGGACAATGGCGGAGAAAAAATGAGATTAACTGCCAGAAGCATAGAGCGGATTGTGAAGAAATATGTGAGGGCTGCCCGGTTGCCTGTTGACGCTACCGTTCATACGCTGCGTCATTCGTTTGCCACAGACTTATTGACTAACGGCGCAGATCTTAGATCGGTTCAGGAAATGCTCGGACACAAGAATATCGCAACTACTCAGATCTACACACACGTTACCAATAAACAACTGCGCGACGTTCATAAAAGCTTCCACAGCGGGAATAGATAATTGATATCTTGTTTTTAGGAAGTAGGTAGTGTAAATTTCTATACATCACAATCCCCTGTCCAGAAATTATGAAGGAAGTTCTTGTAATTGGAAATGGCGGAAGAGAACACTCAATTGGCTGGAAAATGCGGGGTGAAGGTACGAATGTCCTAACGGCTCCGGGAAATGCGGGAACAGCTGCTATCGGAAGAAATATTGAAATTGATCCAGAAGATGTAACTAGAATTGCAGAATTCGCTCAAAAATTAAATCCTTATTTAACCATTGTCGGACAGGAAGGGCCTTTAGAAAAAGGAATAGTAAACGAGTTTAGTGAAAGGGGTCTTCCGATATTTGGACCAACTCAGGAGGCAGCGCAAATTGAGACAAGTAAAATTTTTGCAGATTCGCTCCTGAAAAAATATGGCATTCCTGCTCCGGAATCGGAAGGCTTTACTGATCTTTCATTGGCAAGACAATATATCGAAAATTACAACAAACCTTGTGTTGTTAAGGCAGATGGCTTAACCGGAGGAAAAGGCGTAGAAGTATGCGATACAAAAGAAGAAGCTTTGTCTGCCCTTGATAAAATTATTGGAAAATACGGGCCAAAGGTTGTAATTCAAGAAAGACTTTATGGACAGGAAGCATCAGTTCTAGCAATAGTCGGCAAGACAGAGCTTAATGAGCCGGCACTCCTGCCTCTTCTTCCTGCAGAAGATTATAAGCAGCTTTACGATAAAGATAAAGGTCCGAATACCGGCGGACTGGGAGGGGTTTGTCCGCATTGGGATGTTGTTAGCCGCGAAGAGCTCCGGGAGGTATCGCAGAAAATTTTAATTCCAACAATTAAAGCTTTAGCAGCTGAAGGAAAACCATATACAGGGATTTTATATGCAGGGTTTATGAAAACAAAAGATGGCTTTAAAGTATTGGAATTTAACTGCCGCGGCGGAGATCCTGAAACTCAAGTTATTCTTCCCCTTCTGAAGACTCCCCTACTTCCGGTTTTAATGGCGGCAATTAAAGGAAATCTTGACAAAATAGAGCAACTAAAATGGAGCAATAAAACCTGCGTTGGTGTGGTTCTGGCTTCGGAAGGTTATCCGGGAAAGTCTGTGACAGACAGAGAAATTTTCGGGGTTCCAAATAGAATCGAATTAGAGAAAGGTATTTTGGTGTTTCAAGCCGGGACAAAATCTAAGGATGGCAAGTTGGTAACTTCAGGCGGAAGAGTTTTAATTGTAGATAGCATTGCCGAAAATAAAGAGGTAGCGCGCCAGAAAGCTTATTCCAAGCTTGCAAGTTTGGAGGAAGTGAAAAAAGGTGAAATTCCCGATGGAAAAATTGGTTTTTTGAATGGTCATTATCGGACGGACATTGCCCGAAGGAATGGGTAAAAGGCATAAAAGCTTTTATTCGTGGAATAAATAAAGGCGTAATCCCTCTTTCTTAAGAATGCGGGAATGTCCCAGGTATCCCTAGTTCCTAGCTTCTTTTCTCACTAAAAACACCTAATTGAAATATAGATTTTTTAATTTATAAAGTCAACAAAAAACAACTCTTTAGAACGTCTTCCTCTGGGTTGTTTAAAAACAAATTATTTTGTTTTATTTCCAACTGCTTTTGGGTTATAAATTACTTGACTAGTTAATTAACCAATGCAATACTCTAATTGTGGAAGAAAAACCTAATATAGATAATAACGCTGAAATAAAATCTCCTGAAATTCCACCATCTATAAAAAAACGAGTTAAATCAATTGCAAACAAATGGGTAATTTTATCTTTGATATTATTTTATCCTCTAGGTTTAATACTTATGTGGACAAGAACACCTTGGAAAAAAATAACTAAGTGGATTGTTACAGGATTTTTCGCATTAGTTCTGCTTTACTCATTTTCAGTTTCAAATACAAAGATTGCAAACACATCTAATTCAAAACAACAGATTAGAGCTACTCAATCACCTACTGCGACATATACCCCAACTCTTAAACCATCAGCAAAACCATCCATAAAACCAACTGCAACTATTAAGATAACTCAAACTCCTACCCCAACAATAAAAGTTACTTATAAAACAGGCGATAATTCTTTATACCCTAATTATTCACTTACACCTGGCGAAGCATTTACTGGAGCTACAGCTGCTCAAATTTGTGTATCAGGTTATTCATCAACTGTAAGAAGTGTTTCCGATTCATTGAGACAACAGGTTTTTGCTGAATACGGCATTCCATATTCAGAGCATACAAATTATGAGGTTGACCATTTTATCCCTTTGGAGATAGGCGGTGACAATTCAATTAAAAACCTTTGGCCTGAATACGGATCAATCCCAAATCCAAAAGATAAGGTTGAAAATTATTTACACACTCAAATTTGTAATGGAAGTATGTCATTACAGGAAGCACAAAACCAAATAGTTTCAGATTGGTATGCGATCTATTTAAGAGTTTATGGTACTCCAACAAATACTTATGTTGCTCCAACATCTGCTGCGGTAAATACAACCATTACAACCACCTCAACTAATTCAAATGGGGCTACGGCATTGTGTAAAGATGGAACATATTCATATTCAGCTACGCATCAGGGAACTTGCTCTGGACATGATGGCGTAGCGACTTGGTATAAATAATTTTTTATTCATTTTACGTCGCACAATGGCTCTAATACGACGTGATTTTAAAGCAAGGAAGTTATTTGAGCTTAAGAAATTCTTCTTCTGTTGATTCTGCTTGTTTAATAATACTTCTAGTTAAACCTTTCTTAAGTTCCTTAGTATGAACGGGGAACAGGAATAATTCGTTTTAGTTGAGGATTATACATGATTAGATGACTACCAGTTTGTCTTTTTTGTAAATATCCTAGTTTTTGCAAAATTCTAATGATTTCCCTTGCTTTAAAAGTAGCCATTTAAAAAGATACGATTGGGCTGTGTACCGCAATTTGCGTTATAACAACATCCGATTGTTCTTGGGGAATTTCTTGTTTTTCTTCTTTAAGTACCTCCAAACAACCCTGTATGGCATCCTTTATCATAGTTGTTGCTTTCTCAAATGTGTCTCCTTGGCTAACGCATCCGGGAAGAGCAGGAACAGTAACAATGTATCCCCCCTCCTCTGCTGGTTCAAAGATGGCGGTATATTTCAAAATTTTCTTTAAAAGAGATTTTTTCATAAATTTATTATATTGTATTACTACAAGTATAGATTAAATGTTTTTCATTCTTTAGAGCAAATCAGCCTCAAAATGATGTTCACATTTCAAGAGCATTCGTGCATGGTTCTAATAAGACGTGATTTTTAGGCTAAACAGGTTCCAACATCGCTCACAAGGCGGAGCTAGAGATTTGACTTCTAGTTTTCTTTTTTATACTCCACTTTTAATACAAGGTTTTGTTTAATGCCAGACAATGCTGGTAAAAGATGATTTAAAACTTGTTCAGCAGTCATCCGAAATTTTCTTCCACGGGCTGACATTTTTAGCCACCCCTTTTCATCCCGATAATAGTGTTCCGTAAAGTTTTTAGTTCCAAGCAAAATTGTATAACTATCATTAGTTAACTTCATGTCCACTTGATTATAGCAAAATAGGTTCTAACGTCATTCACGAGGTGGAGCAGCTATTTTTAGCCTCAATTTTATTCTGCTATAATTCATTCATGACTACAAAAAAGAAAGTTGGAATTATTGGAGGCGTTGGACCTCAATCAACAAATTATATTTACGAAAAAATAATTCAATTTTCCCAATCTAAATATAATGCAAAAAATAACGTTGATTATCCAAGATTAGTAATTGAATCTGTTCCCGTTCCAGATTTTATTTCAGACAAAAACAACATTGAAGAAGCAAGAGAGATGTTGATTAATACAACAATGTCTCTTACTAATTCCGGTGCAACAAAACTTTGTATTGGGAGCAATACTGCTCATATTTTGTTAGAGGAATTAAAAAAGCATACGGAAGTTCCTTTTCTTTCTATGATTGAACTTGTTACAAATAAGTGTGCTAAAAGTGGATTTAAAAAAGTAGGAATTCTTGGAACTCCCGTATTGGTAAATTCAGGTCTTTACACAAAAGAACTTAAGAAAAATGGGATTGAAGCAATTAATCCTACCAATGAACAAATGAAAGTAATAGAAAATATTATAAGAGATGTTATTTCTGGTTCAGAAAATGTTGTTCATAAAAGTTCTTACATTGAAGTTATTAACGATCTTTTTAGTAAAGGTTGTGAAACAATAATATTGGGTTGCACAGAACTGCCACTTGCCGTAGATTATGAAGCTTTTGGAAATAGAACAATTAGCTCAGATGAGGTGTTAGCTGAAGGCATAGTTGACTATTATTATACGAATGCCGAAGTGAAATAGTTTCTAACAGCGCTCACTAGGCGGGTTAAATAGGGCTTCCTAAACGGATCTGGACCGACCTAAAGAGTTGTCATGCTCGATAATTATCTTTAGAAATAGTATAATGTTAAGAATGGAAGGAGGTATAAGTAGATTTAACTAATAAGTCTATAAAACACTATGAACGGAACAATTAAAACAAAAACAGATAAAGGGTTTGGATTTATTTCTCGTGAAGGAGAAGTAAAGGATCTTTTCTTTCACTCCACAGATTTGAGTGGCGTTACTTTTGACGAGCTTAAAGAAGGAGCAGCAGTCACATTTGATATTGAAGAAAGCGAAAAAGGACCGAGAGCAAAAAATGTAAAGCTTGCTCAATAAGGCTCATAAAGCAATCTAAAAAATCTTCAGCTATCTTAAATGCAAACGAAGCAGGTTTGAACGTCATCCAT
>CAIQLZ010000066.1 GCA_903872785.1 Candidatus Levyibacteriota bacterium | reverse complement strand
GAAAATTTTCACAGATTCAAAAAAAGCAACGAAAGATATTATAAGCCTAAAATTAAATCAAGAGTTAAAAATCAAAATTCAATGTGCAATTTAAAATTGAAAAGTTTTATTGCCTAGATTTTAAATTTTACTTACACTTTTGACTTTTACCTTTTGAATTTTTACTTTTTTCCGATGCTTCTTTTATAAAGCTCTATATTCTCTAAAGCTACCCCTGTCCCTTTGGCAACACATAAAAGAGCTTCTTCGGTAACATGACAAGGTACGCCCGTTAATTTTGTCATTAACTTATCAAAATTTTTTAAAAGCGATGTTCCCCCGCTCATGACTACGCCCTTATCAATTATGTCTGCTGCTAATTCGGGCGGAGTTTGCTCCAAAACTCCTTTGATCGCGCCTATAATCTGCAGCAAAACAGGATAAATTGCTTCATTTATTTGAACTTCTGTCAACTCAATTGTTCTTGGCAAACCTGTTATTGTGTCACGGCCTCTTATTTCCATTTTTGCTATTGTTCCCAATGAATTATTCTTTTCGGAAGTCTGATCATTTTCGACAAATGCATTTCCGATTGTAATTTTTATTTCTTCTGCTGTTCGCTCCCCAACCAACAGATTGAATTTTTTCTTTGTATAATTTGCTATTGCCTCATCTATCTTGTTTCCACCTGCCCTAACTGAATTATGTACAACTACACCGCCTAAAGAAATAACCGCACATTCAGTTGAACCTCCGCCAACATCCACAACCATATGTCCTGCAGCTTGAGCAATAGGAATTTTTGCTCCGATTGCAGCAGCTAAAGGTTCATCAATTAAATAGGCAATTTTTGCTCCAGCTGCCATTGTTGCATCCAAAACAGCGCGTCTTTCAACCTGAGTTACCCCTGATGGGATACAGACCATTACCTCTGGTTTTGCAAAACGGGATTTTCCGACAGCTTTATCTATAAAATAAGCAAGCATTGCTTCTGTTATTGTATAATCTGCAATAACTCCATCCCTAAGCGGTCTAAGTGCAATTATGTTTCCCGGAGTTCTTCCCAGCATTTCTTTTGCTTCACGGCCTACTGCAACTACCCTATTCTCTTCAACAGTTACAGCTACAACTGTGGGTTCGTTGAGCACAATTCCCTGCCCAACTACATACACTAAAGTATTAGCAGTGCCAAGATCTATTCCGATTCTTTTTCCAGAAAAAGAAAACATAATATTAAAAACTTAAAAATCAAAATTCAAAAGTCAAAATTTATAGAAAAGCTTTTAACTTTTGACCTTATAAATATATCAATCCATCTATAAACTATGTCAAAAAGAATTTCAGCCTTAGCAAATTTGATTATATACTCCTTTTCTAGAACAATGCAAGAGTATAAACAAAGTGATATAATATCATAGATGAAAAAGGTTACGTTTTACATTGCTACAGCTGTATTTTTGATCGTTGCTACAATAATCGTTATTTCATATGGCAAGGGCTATATTTTTAATCTTGGAAACGGAAAAATAGGAATTTTAGGAACAGGACTTCTTGCAGTTACAAGTCAGCCTGACAGTGCAGGAATATATATTGATGGTCATTTAACATCTGCTACTAATAATACTATTAGTCTACCACCTAGTGAATACGACGTAAAAGTTATTAAATCGGGATATTCCTCATGGCAGAAAAAAATTAAAATCGAAAAAGAAGTTGTATCAAGCGTTTATGCACTTTTGATGCCGACTGCTCCAAAGCTTGACAATATTACGGACATTGGAGTAAGCAATCCTGTTCTGGATCCAACGCGTACTAAAATCGCTTATACCGTATCTTCTTTGGATAACCCCCGCAGAAATGGAATTTACATATTAGATATGGGACTGCGTCCCATTTTAACTCTCCAAAGCTCTTCCACTCAAATTGTAGATGACACAATTGACGATTTTTCCAAAGCAAATCTCGCCTGGTCTCCTGATGCAAAAGAGATTATAGCTACAATTTCAGCAGGACCAACTATTGCCACAACTTATCTTTTAAAAACAAGTTTTAATGAAAATCCCCAAGATGTTACGGCAACTTTATCATCACTTAGCTCAACCTGGAGTAAGCAAAGGGAAACCCAAGATAAATCCCAACTATTAGGATTTAAAACAAAACTACAAAATTTAATTAAAGAAAACTTTGCAATTCTTTCTTGGTCTGAAGATGAAACAAAAATTCTTTACACAGCCAGTCGATCAGCTACTCTACCTTTAATCATTAATCCTCCCTTAATAGGCACGAATTCAACGCCTCAGGAAAGAGAAATTAACAAAGGGCTTGTCTATGTCTACGATATCAGGGAAGACAAAAATTTCAAGATTCTGGATTCAGTGCCAGAAAATAAAAGTCAAGATTTCATTAATGCATTTCCTTTAAATTGGTTTACTGACTCAAAACACTTGATTTATGTTATTGATAATAAAATAAGCATCATAGACTATGATGGACAAAACAAAACAATTATTTATGCAGGACCATTTATTGATGACTATGTCTTTTCTTGGCCTGATGGATCAAAAATATTAATTCTCACTAATCTTGGTAATCTTTCCACCTCCCCAAACCTCTATACAATTGGGTTAAAATAATTAAAAATTTTACTTTGGTTCGGCAAAAACCAATAATCTTTGCCAGGTTGTACCAGGCGGCCAACAGGTCTGAAGAATTAGAAGTTCT